>JAOUGG010000489.1 GCA_029857855.1 Acidimicrobiia bacterium
CGGTTCGTTCCCGGCCGCGGTGGCCTGCCTGGTCTACGAGCACATCGACGAGGTCGACGAGGCCATCGCCGAGACTGCCCGAGTCCTCGAACCGGGAGGTGTGTTCGTGTTCCTCCTCAACCATCCGCTTCTCCAGACGCCGGGCAGCGGCTGGATCGACGACCAGATCATCGAACCACCGGAGCAGTACTGGCGGATCGGGCCCTATCTGATCGAGTCGGCCACGGTGGAGGAGGTGCAGAAGGACGTGTTCATCCGCTTCATCCACCGGCCCCTGTCCCGCTATCTCAACACGCTCGCCCGGCATGGCCTTCACGTCGAACACATGGTGGAGCCGCCTCCGCCGGCCGGCTTCCTGGCCCAGGCTCCGGAGTACGAACTGGCGAGCACCGTACCGCGGCTCCTGGTGTTGGGCTGCCGCAAAAGCTGACCGACGCCCCGGCCGTTCGCCGGCGGCGCGGATCGCCCGGTTGGGGGGACGGCTCTGGCAAGATGGTCCGGTGAGCAGAGTGACCGTGATAACCGGCATGTCCGGCGGCGGCCGTTCCGTGGCCGCCGGAGCATTGCAGGACATGGGGTGGTTCGTCATCGACAACCTGCCGGGTTCGCTCGTCCCCAAAGTCGGAGAACTGGCCATGTCGGCCAAGGGCGGCTACGAACGGGTGGCCCTGGTGATGGCCGGCTTCGACGACCAGGTGTCGGCCGAGGTGCAGGCGCTGCGATCGAACGTCAAGGACCTGACGCTCGTTTTCCTCGAAGCATCCACCGATGTGCTGGTTCGCCGCTACGAGTCCACCAAACGCCGCCACCCACTCGTCACGGGTCAGACGTTGACCGACGCGATCGAACAGGAACGGGAACTGCTCGTCGGGGCGCGGGAGGCCGCCGATCTGGTGATCGACACCAGCGATTTGAATCCGCACGAGTTGCGGGAGCGGCTCTCGTCGCACTTCCGCGACGAAGCGGCCGGCGACACGATGCGGCTGACACTCGAATCCTTCGGGTTCAAACACGGGCTGCCCCGCGACGTCGACATGGTGTTCGACGTGCGCTTTCTCCCGAACCCCTACTGGGACAACGATCTCAAGCCACTCAGCGGCAAGGACCCGGAAATCCAGGATTTCGTAACCGACCGAAAGTCGGCTCAGGAGTTCCTCGACAACGTCGAGACGCTCCTTACCTCGCTGCTCCCGGCCTATGAGGAGGAGGGCAAGAGCTACCTGACGATTGCCTTTGGGTGCACCGGGGGGCGGCACCGATCGGTGGCCATCACCGAGCTCATGGCCCACCGGCTGAACGAGCTGGGTTGGCGTCCCAGCGTCGTGCATCGTGACGTCGACAAGTAGGCCGATGGTGGGCGGTGCCGAAGCCCCGTCGAACAACGCGGTCGACGCCGGTGGCCCGGCGATCGTCGCCCTCGGTGGCGGTCATGGCCTCGCCGCCACGCTTCGAGCCGCCCGACAGTACGCCCGATCGATCACCGGCATCGTGTCGGTCGGTGACGACGGCGGCTCCAGCGGCCGTCTCCGGGCCGAGTTCGGGGTGGCGCCGCCTGGCGACCTACGCCGCTGTCTCACCGCTCTTGCCGACGGTGAGACGCTTCTGGCCCGTTCGTTGGAGCACCGGTTCGTCGACGGCGCGCTGACCGGGCATCCGATCGGCAATCTGCTGCTCATCGGGCTGGCCTTCGCCGCCGACGATCTGCAAACGGCCGTCGACGAGGTCGGACGCCTCGTCGGAGCGGCCGGCCGGGTCTTTCCGGCCAGTGAGGTCCCGGTCACCCTCATCGCCGACTCCGATCAGGGGACACTGGCCGGTCAGGTCACGATCGAGCGAGCCACCGGCATCGGAAACCTGCGGTTCGATCCGTCGAATACCCGAAGTCCGGCCGATGCCATCACGGCCGTGGTCGACGCGGATCAGATCATCATCGGGCCGGGTTCGCTGTTCACCTCGGTGCTGGCGTGTGCGCTGATGCCCGACATCCGGTCGGCCCTGGCCAAGACCACCGCCCAGCGGGTGTTCGTGGCCAACGTCGCCAACGAGAAAGGCGATGCCCGGGGATTCGGTCTGCGGGAGCATGTCGAGGCGTTGATCGACCACGGTCTCGACGTTGACGTCGTGCTGGCGAACCACGAGACCGGCGGGGCGCAACCGGACATCCCGGGGTTACCGCCGATCGTGACGGCCGACCTGGCGGCCGCCGACCGTTGGAGCCACGACCCCGTCAAACTCGGTGCCGTGCTGGGCCGATTGTTCCACCAGAACCGCTAAGGTTGGCTCGTCAGCCACCGGAAATTCGCCACAGCAAAGGACGTCCATACAGAATGGCTATTCGCGTCGGTATCAATGGATTTGGCCGCATCGGCCGCAACTTCTTCCGTGCGGCCAAAGCCGCCGGGGCCGACATCGATTTTGTCGCCGTGAACGATCTCGGATCGCTCGACACCATGGCCCACCTGCTCAAGTACGACTCGGTGCTCGGTCAGCTGCCGAACACCATCGAAGCGGTCGACGGCGGCATTTCGGTCGACGGCGACGTGCTGAAGGTGCTGAGCGTCCGGAATCCCGAGGAGTTGCCGTGGGGTGATCTCGGCGTCGACGTCGTGATCGAATCCACCGGCGTGTTCACCTCCCGTGATGGAGCGGCCAAGCACCTCGCCGGTGGCGCCCCCTACGTGATCGTCTCCGCCCCGTGCACCAACGCCGACGCCTCCTTCGTGGTCGGCGTCAACGAGGACACCTTCGACCCGGCCAACCACAAGGTCGTGTCGAACGCCTCGTGCACAACCAACTGCTTCGTGCCGATGGTGCAGGTGCTCGACGACGCCTTCGGGGTCAAGCAGGGCCTGATGACCACCATCCATGCATACACCGGCGACCAGGCGCTGGTCGACGGCCCGCACAAGGATCTGCGTCGGGCCCGGGCTGCCGCCATCAACATTATCCCGACGTCGACCGGTGCCGCTCGGGCGACCGGGCTGGTGCTCCAATCGATGCAGGGCAAGCTCGACGGCACATCGCTGCGGGTCCCCGTGCCCACCGGGTCGATCACCGATTTCACCGCAGTGGTCGACGGCGAGCCGTCGGTCGACGAGGTCAATGCCGCGTTCGCGGCGGCGGCGTCCGAAGGGCGCCTGGCCGGCGTACTCGACTACACCGAGGCCCCGATCGTCAGCTCCGACATCGTCACCTCGCCCGCATCGTGCACCCTCGACGCCGGCATGACGATGACGCAGGGATCGCTCGTCAAGATCTGCGGCTGGTACGACAACGAGTGGGGCTACTCCAACCGGCTCGTCGACCTGACCATGATCGTCGGCGCAGCCAACCAGTAGCCACCAGTCGATGATCTTCGGAGTTCCCGAACTGGAGGACCTGGGCGACGTCGCCGGCAAATCGGTGCTCGTACGGGTCGATTTCAATGTGCCGTTGGCCAAGGGCGAGATCACCGACGATCTGCGCATCACGGCATCGTTGCCCACACTCCGGTACCTCACCGAACGAGGGGCCAAGGTCACCGCCTGCTCCCACCTCGGCCGCCCCAAGGGGCAGGTGAAGCCGGAGTTCTCGATGGGGCCGGTGCGGAAACGG
>JAOUGG010000490.1 GCA_029857855.1 Acidimicrobiia bacterium
GCTGTAGAGCTTCGCCGCCTCGTGGTACTCGCCGAGAAAGCCGGCGTAGATCTCCGCCAGGTTGGTCCTGACGATGGCCTTGGCCCGGGTGCTGCCCAGCACGTCGAACACATCGGCCGCTTCGTCGAACAGTTTCAGGGCGAGGCCCGCCTGACCTCGAATCGCCCGCAACGTGGCCAGGTTGACCAGCGACACCCCCTCGCCGTAGCGATAGCCGATCGATCGGCTCAGCGGAAGCGATGATTCGGCCCGAACCAGCGCCTCCTCGTTGTGGCCCCGCCGCAGCGCCGAGATCGACTGGTGGATGATCGCCTCGACCTGACCCCGCACGTCACCGATCTTCTCGGCCGTCTCCAGGGCCTCGGCCACGAGGGCGTTGCCCTCGTCGAACTCCGACACGTCGATCAGCGCACGGCCGAGATGATTCTTGATGAGGACGTCGGCCTGGTCGTCGGGCGCCGCTTTCAGGGCGAGCCGGAGGGCGTCGATCGCTTCGTAGAAACTGCCGTTCCAATAGCGGACCACGCCCAGCACCGTGAGGAGGCGGTGGTTGGGCAGCCCGGCTTCGAACGCTCGGTCGGCCCATTCGGAGGCCAGACGGGCGGCCTGGTCGTGACGATCGGTGTGGCCCAGAAGCCAGGCCTGCCGCTCAACGAGGTCGACCTGTTCATCGAGGCTGAGTTCGAGCCCGATCAACCGCTTCAACAGGATCTCCTGCTCGTCCCGCCTGCCGAGGACGTCGAGCGCCCGTTCCTGGCCGAGGAGATCCTCGAAGCGGTCGACCTCGCTGATCCCGGCGCGCTGGGCGGCCTTGTCGGCCTGGCTGTAGTGTTCGGCGGCGACACCCAGAGCGTCGACTTCCTCCGCCGAGCGGGCGGCACGGGTGTGCCACGTGACGGCCTCGGTCCAGAGGTCAGCGAGGTCGGCGTGGTATGCGACCTGTTCTGGCTGCGGTCGCTCCTCGGCGATCAGCGCGCCGTAGATCTGCCGGTGCCAGCTCAAAATCTCCTCGTCTGACATCGAGTGATAAACGGCGCGGCGGGTCTGGTCGTGGCAGAATCGGCAGATTCCGCCGCCGATCTCGACGAGGAAGCCCCGATCGACGGCATCGGTCAGACTGGTGAGCGTCCGGCGCCGGTCGAGGCCGCTGATCCTCGAGGCGAGCTGCGACGAACAGGGTTCGGCCAACACGGCCATGCTCCGCAGAACGGTACGAACGTCCGGTGGCAGGGAGTTCAACCGCCGCTGGAGAGCCCGAGCGACCGTGGCCGGGAAGCGGTCCGGGAAGCCGTGGGGTTCCCGATCGGATGAATCGGTCATCAGCAGTGCGTCGAGGTCCTGCAGTGCCTCGAGCACGAACAGCGGGTTGCCGCCGGACTCTTCGATCAGACGCTCCTGGATTCGACCGGGCAGCGCCCCCGGGCCTAGCTCGGCGGACACCAGTTCCCTGATGTCGGAGAGGTTGAGCGCCGCCAGCACCACCCGTGTGGCGCTGGGAAGGGCCTCCAGCCGGGAGATCGCCGACCAGATGCCCTCGTTCAGCTCCGCCTCGAACCGACGATAGGTCAGACAGATTAGCACCCCACTACGGCTCAGGCGTTTGCCGAGGTTGGCGAAGACCCGTATCGAGTCGTCGTCGCACCAGTGCACATCCTCGAGAACGACGAGCGTCGGCCCCAACCCGCCCTGGGCGAGCAGCACCCGGGCGAGCGCCTCGGTCATCCGACTCGGCTCCTCCTCCGGAAGGAGTGATCGCTCGGTCGTTGCGGCCACGTACTGTCGGAGCTCGGGAAGCACTTCGGACGCCTGCTGGAGCCAGATCTGGTCGGTGACCTCCGCCAGGTGCTCACCCCGCAGACCGGTGACGGCCGGCGACAAAACCGACCGGATGGCGTGATAGGGACGCAGCCGACTCACTTCGGTGTTGGTCGTCGTCAACAGGCGAACGCCGCGCCAGTCGGCGGCGTCGGCCAGGTCCTCGACGAGGCGTGACTTCCCGATGCCGGGATCACCCTCGATCAAAAGCAGCCCGCCCTGGCCGTTGAGCAGCTCGTCGATCCTGGCCAGCAGGACCGCCCGCTCTCGGGAACGGCCGATGATCGGTGTGTCGAGCTCGCTCAACGCCGCGAGCGGTGCGGCGGCGCTGGAGGCCTCGCTCTGAATCCGCTCATGAAGCTCGGTGGTCTCCCACGACGGCTCGACCCCCAGCTCCTCGGTCAGAACCTGACAGCAGCTCCGGTACTGGCGCTCGGCGGCCGCCGACTGACCGAGAAGTGCGCAGAGGCGCATGACCTCGCGGTGGTTCTCCTCCGCCAGCGGGTCGTAGCCGACGAGTTGACGGGCGTAGCGCAGTGCTGTGACGTAGTCGGAACGGCCCTTGTAGAGACGGATCACCTGCCAGATCGCATTGGTGTAGCGGTCCTTCACCGCAGCGCGTTCGGCCTCGATCCAATCGTCGTAGTGCCCGGCGAGCAGATCACCCGGATACTCGGCGATCAGGGTCGTCAGCTTGTCGGCGAGTGGGACCCGAGCGGACTGCTGCGTCCACTCACGATCGATGTCGTCGAGTCTCCGCTCGAACTCCTCGACGTCGATTTCGAGCGGCCATCCCGATGCGAGCTGGATGGTCGACGAGGTTGACACGATCAGGTCGTCGAGCCCGATTTCGGCCAAGGCGCTGCGGATCTGCCACAGCGTGTTGCTCAGCCGCTTACGGGCCTTGTCCTCGGGAAGATCCGACCAGAACCGTCCGGCCAGGAGGTCACGGGTCTGAGGCCGGTGGCGGTTGATGATCAGGTAGGCCAGCAGCGACGCCGATTTGCGCGGCAAGGAGTCGATGGTCCCAGCCCGACATCGAAGCTTGAAACCACCGAGCAGTTGCACGGAAATTGGTTCCCGTTCCACACATCCACCGTAGTCAAAACTCGCCGAGCAGCCCATTGTTGCTTGCAAATGCATTATTAGGCGGCTCAGAGAACCGAACCCGGAAGCGCCCCTCAGTCCCGGTATGGGACTGCGGTGAGGAGTGCGTCGATCTCCGAACCCGGCGCTCCGCCGCCGAGAGCACCGAAATCACCCTCCCCGGCGAGAACGTGGCGGGCTACGTCGATCAGCGTTCGATGGGTGGCGCGGGCCAGTGCCGATCCGAGCGAAAGACGGGCGACACCGATTTCGGCGAAGTCGGAGCGGCTGTGGCCGGTGAACGATCCGGCGACCAGCGCGTTGACCGGAACGTCGACCGACTCGCAGACACGGGCCAGGTCACCCATCGTGGGCGGGAGGGGAACGTAGACGCAGTCGGCGCCGACCGACTCGAAGGCCTTGACTCTGGCGATGGCCTCGTCGACGTCATAGTGCCCGTTCATGACGCCGTCGGCTCGGGCCACGAGCACGAAGTCGTCGGGCAGCGACCGGGCGGCGACGACGGCGGCCTCGATCCGGGCCACCGCATCGGCCAACGAATAGGGCCGGGAGTCCGGGAGCGCCGTGTCCTCGATGGAGCACCCGGCCAATCCGGCCGCAGCGGCCCGCCGCACGGTCTCGGCGACATCGGACGGGCCGTGACCGTACCCGTTCTCGAGATCACCGGAGA
>JAOUGG010000491.1 GCA_029857855.1 Acidimicrobiia bacterium
GTTGATGAGCACGCTGCGGGCGGTGCGGAAACTCCGTCCCGACCCCATCCCCGGCGACGTCCTGGGTCGGGTACTCCAGGCGGCATGCTGGGCTCCGACCGGCGGCAACATGCAACCGTGGCGGGTCATCGTCGTCACCGATCCCGACACGAAGCATGGGGTGGCCGACATCTACCGGCCGGAGTGGGAGCGGTACGTCGATTTCGCCCGCAAGCGGTCGGCTGCCGCCGGACTCCCCGCCGACGCCCTGGCCGCCCAGGAGCGGACCATCGCCGCCGGCGATCATCTCGCCGCCCACATGGGTGAGGCTCCGGTACTCCTGCTGTTCGTGGCCGACCCGGCCCGTATGGCGATCACCGACGCCAAACTCGACCGGATCTCGATGGTGGGCGGGGCGTCGGTCTACACAGCGGTGCAGAACACCATGCTGGCCTGCCGGGCCGAGGGTCTCGGGTGCACGCTCACCACGCTGCACTGCTACCGGGAGGACGAGATCAAAGCGCTGCTCGACATTCCCGACTCGTGGGCCACCGTAGCGCTCGTGCCGATCGGCTATCCGGTGGGCAGGGGCCACGGCCCGATCACCCGACAGGGTCCCGATGCCATGGCCTACTCGGATCGCTTTGGTCAGCCGTGGCCGCCGTCGTAGCATCGAGACGGCCCGCGGGCTCGGGCCACCCGCTGCCACCCTCGCCGGGCACCGCACCGATGATGTCGGCGGCCTGGGACTCGATCCGTTTGACCCTGCCGCGACGGTGGTCGACGTACCACCACACGATCAGGAACACCACCGCGGCGGCGGAGATGAGCAGCCCGAGCCCGGGCACGGCGGTCGACCGGACCTGAAACTGGTTGGTGGCGAGAACCCGGGCGCCGTCCGGGGTCCACACCGACACCTCGAGCTGGGAGGCCCCGAGCGAGAGGGCCTCGACCTCCACGTCGATCGAGCTGGTGCCCGGTTCGACGACGAGCAGTTGCGAGTCCTGCTCGACGACGACCTTGTCGCTGCGGAAATGCAGCATGACCAGCCTCGGTCCGGCGGCTCGGCTTTCGACGATGAGCGGGATCGAGCCCTGGCGGGCGGCCATGGTCACCGCCTGGGCGTCGGGTAGCGAGATGACCTCCAGTTCCCGGCCGAGTTCGTCGGAGAACAGCACGAGAGCCCGCTGCCGGTCGGCCGGATTGCGGGCCAGCGACAGCGCCGATTGGAGCCGCACCAGGTAGTCGTCGGGGCCGATACCACCGCCGGAGTACATCATCTCGTAGCTGGCCAGCAGAGCCTGACTGTCCTCGATGAGCCCCGACACCGAGGCGAGATCCTGGCGTGGGTACTCGGCCGGCTGTCGTTCGAAGCTACTGGCCGTGGCGTCCGGGAGCAGGACCGGTTGGGGGGCGCCGGCCTGGGCCAGAGCCCGGAACAGCACGTGCAGCCCCCGAGCCGGCCGGGGGCCGAGCGCCGGCCCGCCGATGACCACCGGTGATCGGTTCGACTGGCCTCGCACCGTCAGGCGGGCCAGCGCCTCGTTGGCCTGACTGACGCCCGACGACGGTTCGCCGAACACGCTGCTCACCGGTCCGTCGTAGCGAAGCAGATGCAACCGTTTGCCGTCGACGGTGACGTAGCCATTGGGCGCCGGACTGGAGCTGGCATCGATCACGACCTCGACACCGGATTCGACGAGCGCTTCAGCGCCCGGCCCGGTGAGCTGCTCGGTGATCACCGCAATCTCGCGCGTCGGGTGAAGTCCGAGATCGGTGAGCTGCTCGACGGTGTCGGCCATCGCCTGGTTGTACAGCTCGTTCTGGCCGATGGCGGCCAGGGCGGAGGGGTCGAGGTCGATGTCGGGGGTGGCGACCAGGGGGCGGTCGCCGAGTGCTTCGGCGAATCCGGCGGTGAGTGCCGGGTCGTCGGTCAGTTGGGAGACCACACCGCTGCCCAGCAGGACGGTGACCGGGAGGTCGGGATGGTTGGCGAGGAGCTGCTGGGCGTCGGCGACGGTGATGCCTTCGGCCGGGACGACCGGCAAGACGGTGGCGACCCGCAGCGGATCCGATTCCTCGGTGGCGTTCGGAGGCAGGCGGATGAGGTTGGTGCGGGTGGCGGCGACCACACCGTCGACGCTGCGGAGCTCGACGGTGACCGGATACACACCGGCTTCGGTCAGTTGAAGCCGGGGTAGCTCGCCGATCGGGTCGGAGGATCGCACCGGGATCTCCAGGCGGTACCGGTTCGGCCCGTTGGGCGTCAGGTCGGCCAGCGCGACGGGCTCCAGCCGGCTGGCCGCCCGACTCGGCGGCTCCTCGACCTCCGACTCGGAGCGGATGCGATCGAAGACGGTGACGGCCACCTCCAGGCCGCCGCCGTCCTCGCCGTCCTCACCGTCGCCGGTGGCGACCGGCCCACCGTCGATGATGATCTCGATGACGAAGCTCCCGCTGGGCGCGACGAACGCCGACTGGCCGGTGATGCGGATGCCGGTGACCTCGGCCGCGGCAGCAGTGGGCCCCGCGACGAGGGCCGCCACTAGCCCGAGAAGGGCCACCAGGGTGATCGCTGTGGAGTTGAGCTTCGTCCGCCGACGAGGTCGCCTCACGTACTCCAACGCAACACGATGAGCCCCTCCGATTGACGGACGAAACCGTGGCGTTGGTACAGGTCGAAGGCGCGTTCGTTGATCTCCTGGGTGTTGACCAGGGCGAGGGAGGCGCGGCGGTGGCGAAGCCAGGCGATTGCGTCGTTCACCAGTGTTGACCCTACACCCTTGCCCTGCGCTTCCGGCACCACGGCCAGGCGCTGCAGGTAGCCCCGATCACCGGCCCGGCCGGTGATGGCGTAGCCGACGGTCCGACCGTCGAGCACAGCCACACGGGCCCAGTACTGGGGGGTGGCGTTGAGGGCCTCACCGAGGGAGACGGCGTCGAACTGCCAGAAGCCCTGAAAGGCTCGCTCGTCGACGTCGAGCATCCGCCGGCGGTGCCACATGCGGGCGGTGGAGATACGGAGATCGTCGGGCGGCGGGTGGATCGGGGCGACGTCGGGTCCCGGATCCGGTGCCGAGAGGTTCTTGGCCAGCAAGTGCAGCCGTTCGTGGAGGGTGAACCCGGCCTGGAAGAACGGTTCGGCCTCGTAGTGGCTGAGGGCCGGGGTGACCACCGTGGTGACGCCCTTGCGCCGTAGCCGTTCGAGGCCTTGACGAATCGCGTCGACCTCGGGTCCGCGACGGCCTCGGGCCGGGCCCATCAGTGCGGTTTTGGGGTCGCCCTGCCATGGGGCGACTCGGAGGTAGCGATAGCTCATGGCGTGGAGAACCTGGCCATCACGGTACTCGAAGCGGTTCGGGATCGTCACCCGGAAAGCGTCAGTTGGACCCAGCCGTTGCAGGCGAGATAGCCGGTGCCGTGGACCTTTTCGACCTTGCAGCTGGTGCCGTCCCACACGCCCCTGGCCACGAGGGTGGCGGCGGCGTAGGTGCTGCCGTCGATGGTGAGCCGGTCGACGATCAGGTTGCGGTCGGCTCCATTGACGATGGCGTCGTTGACGAAGCCGACCCTGATCGTTGTGACACCGTCGGCGGGCAGATCGA
>JAOUGG010000492.1 GCA_029857855.1 Acidimicrobiia bacterium
CTACCGTTTCGCCGATGAACTGCCCAAGCCCGGTCGCTACGAGCTCGGCTCGCTGGCCATGGCCAACGCCGGCCCGAACACCAACGGCAGCCAGTTCTTCGTCATCAGCGGCCCGAGTGGAATGGGTCTTCCGCCCCAGTACTCGCTGTTCGGCAAGGTCGTCAACGGCCTCGACGTGGTCGACGCCATGGAGAAGGTCCCGACCGGACCGGGCGATCGCCCGAAGACCGATGTCGTCATCGAGTCGGTCACCATCACCGAGTCGTAGCAACGGTTGGTCCTTCCGGCCCGGTCTGAGCCTTTCGGCCTGGTCGGAGGCCGAGACATGACCCATGGCCCGATCCCGCAGCGGATCCCACCATGGGTCTTGTCATGTCGTACCCTCCCCCCAGCCACCGCGGCTCGAGGTCCGCTCCGCCGCCCCGTCCTCGTCCGGAAACCGCCGGGGAGTCGTATCGATCCTCCCGCCTTCGTACGGCGACCCGAAGCGGCGGCCGGCAGCGCAGCGCTTTCGAGCCCAGTGTTCTCGAGCCCGGTGATCTCGAGCCCAGTGATCTCGAGCGCAGGGTTCTCCAGGTCGAACCACTCGCGGGATCCAGCCCGGTTGCGGTGCCGAGGGCATTGGCTCCTGAGTGGTTGCTGCTCCTTCGGGCCGGCCTCGGTCGGGAACGGGTTGCCATGACCGTTGCGGTGACCGCCGTTTCGATCGCTGCGCTGGTGATCGTGGTGATTCCAGTGATCACGGGTCGAATCGGTTGAAAAGGTAGGCTTGAGGCCATGAGCGGCATTCTCGACGTCGACCTGCTGGCCTTCGAGAACGGCACCGACTCCCAGCGAAAAGCGGTGGTCGAGGCCGTACGGTCGAGTCTCGGCACCGGTTTCGTCTACACCAGCCATGATCTGAGCCCGACGATGCTCGACGAGGCCTACGGCATGTTGGAGGAGTTCTTCAGCCTCCCGGCCGAGGAGAAGGCCAAGGCCGTCGTTCCCGGATCGTACGGTCAGGCCGGCTACACCGGGCTTCTGGTGGAGACGGCGGCGATCAGCGACACCCCGGATTGGAAGGAGATGCTGAACTGGGGGGCCGACATCGCGGCCGGACATCCCCTGCAGAAGCTGTATCCCCACCGCTACCTCGGCCCCCACCTTCCCGAGGACCAGGTCCCCGGCATCACCAAGGTGTTGACCCACTTCTACGATCGTGTGCTCGATCTGCAGCGTCGATTTCTTCGGGTCATCGCGGTCGGTATCGGCTGCCACGAGTGGTTCTTCGATCAGATGATCACCAACGGGACGACGCTGACCCGGGCCATCCACTACCCGGCGATGGAACTCGCCCCGGGCGAGGATCACGTCTGGGCCGCCGAACACGGCGACATCAACCTCATCACTGCGCTGCCTCGGGCCACCAGCCGTGGCCTGCAGGTCAAAACCGACGACGGCTGGGTCGACGCCATTCCTCCGGACAACGGGGTGATCATCAACACCGGCATCATGCTCGAGCACCTCACCAACGGGGTGATTTCCCAGGGCATCCACCGGGTGGTGGCCGATCCCGATCAGCCCGGCGATCGGTACTCGGTCGTGCAGTTCTGCCATCCGACGCCGTGGACGATCCTGTCACCGGTGCCGTCGTGCATCACCTCCGACAACCCGCAACGGTTCGCCCCGATCGAAGCGGGCAACCTGCTCGATCAGGTGCTCTACGACATCAACCTGGTCGAGGACGCCCGTCGGGTGTCCTGAGCGACAGCCCCGTTTCCTAAACACCGACGAAACACGGAATCGGGACCACCAGCCCCGGTGTTTCAATCTTCGTCGAGGGACCACCGCCCCGGACCCGTAGTCCGGGGGGTCGAGTCCTGTTCATCGTTATGCTGAAAGGCAGTTATGGCCAAGAAGATCTTCACTGAAGCCGAGCTCCGGGATCGCTTGACGCCCGAGCAGTTCGAAGTCACCCAGAACGCCGGCACCGAGCGGGCATTCACCGGTATCTACGCCAACACCAAATCGCCGGGCGTCTACAACTGCGTCGTGTGCGACGAGCCGTTGTTCTCGAGCGAGACGAAGTACGAATCGGGATCGGGCTGGCCGAGCTTCTATCAGCCGATCAGCGCCGACGCGGTGACCACGGAGGACGACCGTTCCTACGGGATGGTCCGCACCGAAGTAAAGTGCGCGACCTGCGGCGCCCACCTCGGTCACGTCTTCCCCGACGGCCCCCAGCCGACGGGTGACCGCTTCTGCATGAACTCGGCCGCCCTCAACCTCGAGGAGCTCTCCTCCGATTCCTCTGACTCGGCGGAGAGCTGAGGGACCACCAGGTCCGGCGCCGTTGCCGATCGCGACACCACGCCGTTCACGCAGCGGTTGGTCGCCGACGCCAATACGCTGTTGGGTGATTCCAAACCGTCACCACACCTGGAGCTGATCCCATGGCCGTTGGTCGAATTTCCTCTCGCGTCGCCGCCATCGCCCCCTCGGCGACCCTGGCCGTCACCAACAAGGCCAAGGCCCTCAAGGCGGCGGGTGAGCCGGTGGTCGGTTTCGGCGCGGGCGAGCCCGACTTCCCGACCCCGGACTACATCGTCGAAGCGGCCGTCGCCGCATGCCGGGATCCGAAGAACCATCGATACACGGCGGCCGGCGGTCTGCCCGAACTCAAAGAGGCGATCGCGGCCAAGACGCTGCGCGACTCGGGCTACGAGGTCGATCCGGCCCAGGTGATCGTGACCAACGGCGGCAAGCACGCCGTGTACAACGCCATCACCGGAGTGGTCGACGAGGGTGACGAGGTGCTCATCCCCACGCCGTACTGGACCACCTACCCCGAACCGGTGGCGTTGGCCGGCGGGGTGCCCGTTCCGGTTCAGACCACGATCGAAACCGGGTTCAAGGCATCGGTGGAGGATCTGGAAGCCGCCCGCACGGAACGGACCAAGGCGCTCATCTTCGTCAGCCCGTCGAACCCGTCCGGCGCCGTCTACAGCCGGGAGCAGATCGAGGCCATCGGCCGATGGGCGGTCGAGCACGACATCTGGGTGCTGACCGACGAGATCTACGAGCACCTCGTCTACGACGACAACGTATTCCATTCGATCGCCACCGTGGTCCCCGAGATCGCCAACCGCTGCATCGTGTTGAACGGAGTGGCCAAGACCTACGCCATGACGGGCTGGCGGGTCGGCTGGCTCATCGCCCCTCCCGATATGGCCAAGGCGCTGACCAGCCTCCAGTCGCACCAGACATCGAACGTCGCCAACGTGTGCCAACAGGCGGCGCTGGCAGCCGTGTCGGGTGACCTCACGGCCGTTCACGTCATGCGGGCGGCGTTCGACCGCCGGCGCAAGGCCATGCACAAGATGCTGTCGGAGATGCGGGGCGTCGAGTGCCTGGTCCCGGAGGGGGCGTTTTACGCATTCCCGTCGTTCGGAGGTCTGATCGGCCAGACCGTCGACGGAACCACGATCGAATCCACCCTCCAGCTCGCCGACCTGGCTCTGGAGAACGCCAAGGTGGCCTTCGTTCCCGGGGAGGCGTTCGGCAGCCCGGGACACGTTCGCTTCTCGTTCGCACTGGGTG
>JAOUGG010000493.1 GCA_029857855.1 Acidimicrobiia bacterium
CCGACCGGGAGCGCCAGGCTCACGCCACCTACCTCGCCGCGCTCGAGGCCCACGAAGCCGCAGTGGCCACCTACGACCGGTCGGTCCAGGCCCGGGACGCCGCCCTGGTGGCCAACGGCCAGATCCCGGCCGCGGCCACCACCGTGCCCGCTCCCCCTCGGGCACCGGCCGACGGCTTCCGCTATCCGTCGGACCGAAATCCGTCACCGACGACGACGTCGCCCCCACCCCCGCCTCCCACCAACCCCGACGGCGCCCCGGCCACCAACCCCGATGGCTCGCCCGTCCCGACCCCGACCACGATCCCGGTTCCCGACACCGTGGCGGTCCCATCCCCGTTCGATTCGATGCCGGTTCGGGAGTTCCTCTTCGCCGGTGGACCGAACGGTGGCGTTCGGTCCTGGGTTCGGGCCGACGGCAAGGACTACCTGTCGGTCCTGCGCCACAGCGGCGACGTTCCCGCCGTCCTGGCGGAGTTCCTCTACGTGACGAATCCGTCCGAGGAGCAGCTCTTGAGAGACCCGGCGTTCGTGTCGGCCGAGGCCGAGGCGCTGGTGGGCGCCGTGGTCGACTACTTCTCCTCGACCGCGAAGACCGGCGGTGGTTTCGTCGACGACCAGTTCGACGACCAGCCGATCGGCGGCGGCGGACGACCGTCGCAGTGCGTCGAACCCGACTACGGGCTCGACTGACCGGGGAGCACAGCGGGGCACAGCTCCGCTCCACGTGGACGATTGTTGATGCAACTTTCACCTGGCGGCTGGATGGCGACTACTATCCGTTTGGCGATCGGCGGTTGGCTGTGGCCACGCCGTCGGTCCACTCGCACAAGCTCGGACCCGGGATCGTCCACCTCGACCCGGGTCACGGCGCCGGTAGGAGGAACTGTGTCACGTATCCGCTCTTTGGTCCGCCCCCTGGTGGCGATACTGCTCATGGCGGCCGTTGCCGTCGCCGCCCCGCAGGCGGCCGCCGCCGAACCCGGCGCCGGCTCCACGGTGTTCATCAACGAGTTCCATTACGACAACGCCGGTACCGACACCGGTGAGTTCATCGAGATCGCCGGACCGGCGGGCACCGATCTCACCGGTTGGTCGCTGGTCCTCTACAACGGCTCCAATGGCCTCAGCTACGACACCCAGGCGCTCAGCGGCGTGCTGGGCGACCAATCGAACGGCTACGGGTTCGTCGTGGTCGATTTTCCTTCCAACGGCATTCAGAACGGGTCGCCCGACGGCATGGCGCTGGTCAACGGCTCCAGCGTCGTTCAGTTCCTCTCGTATGAAGGTACGTTCAGCGCGGCCAACGGCCCGGCGAACGGTGATCTCTCGACCGACATCGGCGTGGCCGAGGCAGGAAGCGGACCGGTCGGCGGATCGATCCAATTGACGGGAAGTGGCGCAACGGCCGGCGACTTCACGTGGACGGTTACCGACGTCGGCACGAACGGCGCGGTGAACACCGGGCAGACGTTCACCGGTGAGCCGACGCCGCCCGCCGTGACGATCAACGAGATCGACTACGACCAGGAGGGCACCGACTCCGCCGAGTTCATCGAGCTCTACAACAGTGGCGGTGAGGCCGATCTCACCGGTTGGACGATCCAGCTCATCAACGGAAGCAACACGACCGTCTACGACACCATCGACCTCAAAGGCACGCTGGCCCCGGGCGGGTTCCTCGTCGTCTGCGCCAACGCGGCCACGGTGGCCAACTGCGACATCGACGACGGTCCCGACACGAACTTCATCCAGAACGGCGCCCCCGACGCCGTCGCCCTCCTCAACGGAACCACCATCGTCGACGTCGTCAGCTACGAGGGCGACACGGCTGGATTCGTGGAGGGTTCGGGTGTCGGCCTCGTCGACGACCCGGCCGACGGCGCTCGTTCCATCTCCCGCCTGCCGGACGGAGCCGACACCAACCAGAACAACATCGACTTCGTGGTGGCCTGTGTCACGCCTGGTGAAGCCAACGCAGATGTGTCCACCGGCTGCGGTGGCCCGGTGTTCATTCACGAGATCCAGGGTTCGGGCGACGTCAGCCCGCTGGTCGGCCAGGACGTCACCATCGAGGGCATCGTCGTCGGCGATTACGAGGGGCCGAGTCCGACCCTGCGCGGCTTCTACGTGCAGGAGGAGGATGCCGACGCCGACGGCGACGACTCGACCTCGGAGGGCATCTTCGTCTTCCACGGCAGCGTCGACTCGGTCAACCTGGGCGACCAGGTCAGCGTGACCGGGACCGTGGCCGAGTTCCAGGGCCAGACCCAGCTCGGGTTCCCGTCCGAGCTCGAGGTGGTCTCGTCGGGCAACGCCGTGACCCCGGCGCCGATCTCGCTGCCGCTGAATTCGGCCGACAGCCTCGAAGCAGTCGAGGGCATGCTCGTCGAGGCCGCCCAGACCCTGTACGTGACCGAGTTCTTCCAGCTCGGCCGGTTTGGTCAGGTGGTGGTGTCGGGCGGCGACCGCCTGCCCCAGCCGACAGCGATCGCCGAACCGGGTCCCGACAGCCAGGCCGTTCAGGCGGCCAACGACCTGAACCGCCTGATCGTCGACGACACACTCAACAACCAGAACCCCGACCCGATCATCTTCGGCCGCGACGGCAACGAGCTGACGGCGGAGAACACCCTGCGAGGCGGCGACACCCTCACCGGTGCGGTCGGTGTGATGACCTACACCTGGGCCGGCAACAACGCGTCGGGCAACGCCTACCGGTTGCGCCCGGCGAGCGACGGTGAGACCTTCGTCTTCGAGGCGGCCAACGAGCGCCCATCGGGCCCGCCCGACGTCGGCGGTTCGTTGCAGGTGGCCAGCTTCAACGTGTTGAACTACTTCACGACCATCGACTTCACCGACATCTGCGGTCCGACCCAGGACCAGGACTGCCGGGGCGCCGACTCCGAGCTCGAACTGGAGCGCCAGCGGGTCAAGGTGTTGCAGGCTCTCCTGAAGCTCGACGCCGACGTGGTCGGTCTGGTCGAGGTGGAGAACACACCGGGCGCGAATCCGGAAGCCGATCTGGCCTCCGGCCTGAACGACCTGCTCGGCGGCGGCAGCTACGCCCACATCGACGCCGCCGCGGTCGGCGGTGGCGTGGTCGGCACCGATGCCATCCGGGTCGGCTTGATCTATCGGCCCGATGCGGTGACTCCGGTCGGCGATCCGGCGCTGCTCGACTTCTCGCTCGATCCGCTGGGCCAACCCCGCAGCCGGACGGCCGTGGCGCAGACCTTCGTCGAGAACGCCACCGGCGAGGTGTTCACGGCGGTCGTCAACCACTTCAAGTCGAAGAGCGGCTCGGAGATCGACGATTCAGGGGGTCAATGCAGCATCGATCCCAGCTGGCCGGACTGCGACCAGGGTGACGGCGCCGGCTACTTCAACGCCACTCGCACGGTCCACGCCGCCGAACTGGTGGCATGGCTCGACGGCGATCCGACCGGCAGCGGCGATGATGACGTGCTCATCCTCGGCGACTTGAACTCCTACGCCATGGAGGATCCGATCGACGTGCTGACCGCGGCCGGCTACGTGGATCTCACGCCCGACGACTACTCGTATGTCTTCGACGGACA
>JAOUGG010000494.1 GCA_029857855.1 Acidimicrobiia bacterium
TGATCGCCCGAAACGGGGCGATAGCGCACCGGGGTGCCATCGGCCATCGCCGCCCGGCCGACGGCGCCCCGTGGACCGACGACACGATCGTCCGGATCTACTCGATGACGAAGCCGATCACCTCGCTGGCGCTGCTGACGCTCTACGAGGAGGGCCGATTTCTCCTCAACGACCCGGTCAGCAAGTACATCTGCTCGTGGACCGACCTGCGGGTGTTCGACGGCGGAACCGCCACCAACCACACCACGCGGTTCCCCGAACGGGAGGTGACGATCCACGATCTGCTGACCCACACGGCGGGCCTCACCTACAGCTGGACCGCCGATCACCCGGTCGAAAAGCTCTACCGCAAGCACGGCATCGACGGTGACCTGCGGCTCGACGAGTATGTCGAGGCCTTGGCCCGAGTGCCCCTGCTGTTCTCCCCCGGCACCCGCTGGTCCTACAGCGTCGCCACCGACGTCATCGGTCGGCTCATCGAAGTAATCAGCGGCCGACCGTTCGACCGGTTCCTGCAGGAACGGTTCTTCGAGCCGCTCGGCATGATCGACACCGGCTTCAGTGTCCCCGACGAAGCCGCCGACCGGTTCGCCGCCTGCTACGCCCTGCCGTCGGCCTCACCCGTCCCGCTGCCGACCGGCGCCGAAGGTGACCACATGGCGTTGGTCGACGACGCCGGCCCCACCAGCCAGTACCGGGCGGGCCGAAGCTTTCTCTCGGGCGGCGGTGGGCTGGTGTCCACCCTCGACGACTACCTCCGCTTCTGCCTCATGCTGACCAACGGCGGTGAGCTCGACGGGGTGCGGGTACTCGGCCGCAAAACGATCGGCTACGCCACACGGAACCACCTGCCCGGCGGCCGCGACCTGGTCTCCATGGGGGCAAGGCCCGACACGGTCGACCGCGACGAGGGTCTGGGCTTCGGCCTCGGCTTCGCCGTGATGCTCGACCCATCGGCCAAACAGGTGATCTCCTCGGTCGGCGAATACGCCTGGGGCGGCGCCGCGTCAACCGTCTTCTGGGTCGACCCCGCCGAGGATCTGATCGTCATCGCCTTCACCCAGCTGCTACCGTCGGAGGCCTACCCGATCCGGGCCCAGCTCAAGTCGCTGATCTACGGCGCACTCGTCGACTGAACCGACCATGAACTTCGTCGGCCACATACACATCGGCCACATACACATCGGCCACCGACATCTCGACGGGCATGGCCTCGACGGCCGGCGGGCCTCCGGCGGGTTGCTCGACCGCTACCTCTTCGGAACCGCGCTCCCCGATTTCGCCACGATCGGACGATTCCAGCTCACCGGCGAACCGGCCGACTCGTCACTCGCAGCCGGCGTCGACATGCATCACGCCACGGACAATGCCTTCCACGCCTGCGACTGGTTCGTCACGAACAGTCAGGCGGTGCGGGCCGACCTCGAGCGCCGTGGCGTCAATCGAGGCGCCGCCCGGGCCGTCGGACACGTCGGCGTCGAACTCCTGCTCGACGGCCATCTGCTCGCCTCCGACGGCGGCCTCCGCGACAGGGCCCAGCGGGTCCTCGAACTGGCCGACAACGAGCAACTGGAGCTGACGGGGTTGGTAGCGGAACATCGCCGCCACGAGTGGAACCACCATCTCGGCCGGATCAGCTCCTGGCCGCTGCCCGACGACTACCACGAGCCGACCGCCGTGGCCGAACGCCTCCACCGGATTCTCCGGCCCCGCCGCCGCCTGGCCTTCGATCCCCACGACATCGTGGTGGTGGCCGACACCCTTGCCAACCACGCCCCCGACCTGATCGCCGGCATCGCGGCGATGGTCGACTCCCTGGCCGCCGACCTGGCCACCGGCCTCGCCGATTCGCCCGGCTGACCGTCACGGCATCGGAATCCTACGAACCGAAGATCTCCGGTCGGGGTTCGGTGGGGGTGTCCTGGCTGAAGGTGTTGATCCACGTGCCGCCCTGCAACGACCAGATCGACGAAATGTACATGGCCCGAGCCGGACCGGGCTGATCGGAACCCGGCGAACGGGGCGCTCGCCAATCAGCCCGATAGCAGAGGAGAAACCGGCCTTCGGCGAGGTTCACGAGTTGCGCCTCGCTCAGCTGGAAATCGTGCACGGTCGGACCGCCGGCCAACAGATCGACGTGCGCGGCTCGATCGGAGAAGCCACTCGGGTAGACCCCGAGGAAGTCCTCCGACAGCATCGACGCATCGAGGTCCCGATTGCCGGTGCACAGTGCGTGCCACACCCGCCCTTCGAACACGAGGGCCTCGTCGAGGTTCACGGCACTCCGCCCGTTTCAGCCGGTTCCGTGGCCCGGGCCGCGGTGGCTTCGTCGAGCAGCTCACGGGCGTGGCTGCGGGCGGTGTCGGAGTTCGGTTGGCCCGACAGCATGCGGGCCAGCTCGGTGAGACGCTCGGTGCCTTCGAGCAGGCGGATTTCGGAGACCGTGCTGTCATCACCCTGTTGTTTGCGAACCGCAAGGTGGGCGTCGGCGAACGCCGCCACCTGGGGCAGGTGGGTGACCACGAGGACCTGATGGCGATCACCGAGATGGCTCAGGGCCCGGCCGACCGCGAATCCGGCTTCACCACCGATCCCGGCGTCGACCTCGTCGAAAACCAGGATGGGTGGCGCCTCGGACAGCACGCTTCGAAGGGCCAACATGGTGCGGGCCAACTCACCCCCGCTCGCCACCTTCGACAGGGGTTGCAGGGCCGAACCGGGATTGGCCGACAGTTGGAACGACACGGCCGAGCCGTCGGGGCCGCCGACGTCGATTCCGACCCGGGCCTTGTCCATGGCGAGCTCGGGCAGTCTGGCCTCGATGGCGGCCGCTAGCTTCGGCGCGGCCTCGAGGCGTGCGGCCCGCACCAGATCCTGCTGCCGGGCGAGATCCTCGAGGGCCTTCGTGCGGCGTTGATCGAGTTCGGCCGCGATGGCGTCGTGATCCTCGAGTTCCTTCAGCCGGGCCTGGAGCCGGTCGCGCTCCTCCATCACCTCGGCCAGGTCGTCGCCGTACTTTCGCTGCAGATCGCGTAGCAGGCGACGGCGGGCGAGTATCCGCTCCAGCGCTTCCGGATCGGGTTCCATCTCGTCGGCCAGCAAACGTACGGAGTCGCCGATGTCGTCGAGCTCGGCGACCATGTTCCGGAGGCGTTCCGCCACCTCGGTGAACGGCGGGCCCGACTGCATTCGGCCGAGCGCCGCGGCCAGGACATCGCGGGCACCGTCGTCGTCGACCAGGGATTCGAGTACGGTCTGCGCCACCTCCTGGTGTGCCACCGCATTGGCCAGGAACTCCTCGGCCGTCTCCAGTTCGGCGTCCTCGTCGGGGTCGGTCAGATCGGCCTGGATCAACTCGTCGACCTGGAAACGGATGATGTCGAGTTCACGGGCCCGCGCCCGCTCATCGCCGCCGAGGTCGGCGAGGGCCTTGTCGATCTCAGCCAGGGTCTGCGATGCGTGGGCGATCGGCCCGAGATCGACCTGGCCGAAGGTGTCGAGCGCGAGGCGCTGGGCCTCGGTTCCGAGGAGCGACTGGTGGGCGTGTTGGCCGTGGAGGTCGAGTAGGTGGGATCCGAG
>JAOUGG010000496.1 GCA_029857855.1 Acidimicrobiia bacterium
AGTCGAAGAGCAGCTTGCACTGGACTCGGCGATCCTGGCCGAGCAGTTCTATTTCTGGACCGTGGTATTCATGTGGCTGATCCACGTGGGATTCATGGCCTACGAATCCGGCGTCAGCCGCCGGAAGAACATGATGGCCTCGGCCATGAAGAACATCCTGACCATCGCCGTTGTGACGCCAACGTTCTACTACTTCGGTTGGTGGATCTACGGCTGCATGCAGGAGGGGTTCATTCCGTCTTCGACCGACCACGAGTTCTACGGAGCTTTCTGCAAGTCGACCCAACCGTGGGGGCCCAACATGGGTCCCAATCTGTCCGACAACATCAGCGGCGTGTTCTGGGGCGCCTTCCTGCTCTTCTCGTGGACCACCGGTTCGATCATGTCGGGAGCGATCATCGAACGAGCCCGGGTGTCGGCGTATCTGCTGCTCACCGGTTTGCTTGGTTCGGTTGTCTGGATTCTCGACGCCGCGTGGGGCTGGAGCGCCGGTGGCTGGCTGATCATCCACTTCGGCTTCCATGACGCCATCGCCTCCGGCGTGGTCCACGGTGTGGCCGGGGCCTTCACCCTCGGGGTGCTGCTCAACGTCGGCCCGAGAATCGCGAAGTACGGCAAGGACGGCAGCGCCAGATCGTTCAAACCCCACAACACCCACCTGACCCTGATGGGGCTGATGTTGATCTTCACCGGTTTCTACGCCTTCTATGCGGCGTGCCTGGTCATCCAGTCCACCACCTTCCCGGGTTGGGCCAACATCTACCTTTCGCCCGCAACCCTGTCGGCGATCACGTTCACCATCACCATCGGCTTCGCCGGTGGATTCACCGGCGGCTATTTCATCTCCAAGGGTGACCCGTTCTGGACGCTGTCCGGCGGCCTGGCCGGAGTGATCTCGGTCTCGGCCGGAGCCGACGTCTACCAGCCGTCGCTGGTGTATCTGCTGTCGATATTCGGTGCGGTCTTCGCCTACTGGGTCGGCAACATCCTCGACACCAGGTTCCGGGTCGACGACGCCGTCGGAGCCGTGGCCGTGCACGGAGCCGCAGGTTTCCTCGGCATGTTGTACGTCGGCATCTTCGCCGCCGGTTTCCCAACCGGAGTGGGTAACGGCGGTGTCGGCGTCGATTCGTCCCTGCTGGGCCAGCTCGTCGGCATGGCGACCTTCTTCCCCCTCGGTTTCCTGCCCGGCTACGCGGTCTCGTGGATCCTGAAGCGGATGAACCTGCTGCGTGTACCGATCGAGGTGGAGATCGTGGGCCTGGACTACGCCGAGTTCGACCGTGACTTCTACCCCGAGTTCGCCCAGATCGAGGAGGTCATCGTCTTGGCCGATGGCTCCGAGGTTCCGGCCGGACCGGTGCTGGCCGAAGCCTACGCCGAGCTGAAGGCCTAGGTGTCAGCATGAACCCTACTTATGAACTGCTGATATCAGTGGTGGTCATGTATCTCGTGGTCGGCGCCGCCGCCATGTGGTATCGCCGCAACCAGGCCCGGACCGCCCAGTGGACCGCATCACCACAGTCCGTCGAGAACGAGAGGAGAAGCTGATGGATACGTTCCCGTACGAATCATGGGAGGAGGCCGGTCAAGCCGCTCGCGATCTTGGCGAGGCCTACTTCACCTTCGGCCCCGGCGGCAACGCCGCCACCATCATTCTGACCATATTGGGATTCGCCGTGATGGCGGTCACCATATTCGGAGGCATGTATCTCGAGAACCGCAATCTCGAGGAACACGTCGAGCGGATCAAAGACCAGGGGATGATCTAGACATGGCCGGTAAACAAGTCGAATTCCCGCCGAAGCAGACCCACTCCAAGTCATTCGAGCGAGCGCTGCTGATCGCCAGCGCCCTCTGCATCATCTTTGTCATCATCTGTATCCAGACGGTCGGTGGTGGCGGCCTCTAGCTCCGCCATCGTCGGCTCACCGTTCAAGCTGGTGGCGGTGGGGGCGTTGGCCCTCACCGCCGCCACCACCCTTCTCACATGGACCAGCCGCAACGGGATCGACTCATGGGGCCTGGCCCATGACGACGGTTTCCTGGTGATACTGGCATCGGCCGTCGGGGTTGTGCTGGTCACCAGACGCATCAAGGCGGCCTGGATCGCTCCCGGTTTCGTGGCGGTTCTGCTGATCCGCGACATCAGCCGGGTTCGGGGCACCGATTTCGACGTCGGGCTCGGGTTGTGGTTGGGGACCGTGTTGGCCCTACTGGCCGCCGTGCTCCTGATCGGCGACCTCGTCATCGACATCCAGAGGGCCGGTCGCTCCGACGAGGATCCCTGAGGCGGCGCCGGCCGGGGGACGGCCCACGGAATCGCGTTGGCCTATGACCACGGATAGGGCGAGTTGCTGACCGGGTGTAACCTGCCCTGAGCGTAGCGGCTGTATCGAAACGGTTCGAGCAAGGGCGACGGCCTACCCTGCAACTCCCCGGCCACCAGAGCGCCGACCCCGATCATCTTGTAGCCGTGGTTGGAGTCGGCGATGAAGTAGACGTTCTCCCGGAAAGTGTCGAATATCGGGAAGCTGTCGGGAGAGAACGACCCGATGCCACCCGACGGCTCCCGGCGGATCATGTTCGACTTGCCCTCGAACCGTTTCTGGCAGTGGGCCAGAGCCGATGTCCAGGTTCGGTAGAAGTCGCCGCCGACCACGAAGTCGGGACTCTCGGGACCATAGGGATCGACCGCCACCTCATGGGCCGGTTTGTCGACGATGTAGGGCATGTAGCCACCCTGGACCCCGCCGAAGGCGAAGTCGGGCTTGTAGTAGACACCCCACGGACCTTCGGTCACCAGCTCCCCATCGTCGTCGAACAGCGGGGCGTCGGTGTCGATGTGGATCACCGGGGGCATCCGGCCGTCATTGTCCACAAGGAAGCCGGGGTCGACGCCGAGCGTGCCTTCCTGCAGTGCCCAGTAGATCCATGTCGGCCGCTCGACCTGCTCTCCGTCGGGACCGGCGATCACCGTGGTGGTCGGAAGGTCGAGCATGGCCCACGGCGCCTGAACCCAGGGGCCGACGGCGATGACCACATGGTCGCACTGCACCGTTCCTTCGTTGGTTTCGACCGCCGTGGCGGCCCCGCCCGGGTCGGTGACGAAGCCCGTCAGCTCCACTCCGGCGTGAATGGCCACGCCGGCGTCGCGGCACTTGGCCTCCAGCCCCCGGAGTGAGTTCATGTTGTTGGCGTAGCCGCCCTTCTTCTCGTGCAGCACCGAGGTTATGCCTTTGGCCTGCCAGTCCCAGAAGATGCCTTCCATGTACTGCCGGCAGGACGCCGCGCCTTCGATGAAACTCGACTCGTAGCCAATGGCCCTCTGTTGCTCGTGGATCGAGGCGACGTCGTCATGCATGGCTTCGTGGCTGATCTGCATGTACCCGACCGGATGGTACGAGTAGGCCTCGATGTCGCTCTCCCAGACCGACACCGAATGGGCCATCAGCTCCCGCATTGCGGGCTGGAAGTAGTTGTTGCGGACAACGCCGCAGGCGATGCCCGAAGCCCCGGCTCCCACCCCCTTCTTGTCTATGAGGATGATGTCGTCAGCGGAGCCCAGGCTGCGG
>JAOUGG010000495.1 GCA_029857855.1 Acidimicrobiia bacterium
AGATCGGAACGTCGATCGGCCTCGCCGAGTACGAGCCCGGTCTCGACACCAGCGAGCTGCTCCGTCGGGCCGACACCGCCATGTACGCGGCCAAACAATCCCGGGGCCGGCTCGCCCACTACGATCCGTCACTCGACGCGGCCGACGTGGCCAGGCAGCGCCTCGTCGACGAACTCGACCACGCGCTGGCCACCAACGGGCTCTCGCTGGTGTACCAACCGCTGGTCTCGATCTCCCGACGCATGATCGTGGGGGCCGAGGTCCTGTTGCGGTGGGATCATCCGGAGTTGGGTCGGTTGAGCCCGGAGCTCGTGCTCGAGACCGCCGAGCGGGCCGACCGTGTCGGTCAACTGAACCGGTGGATCGTCGACAACGCGCTGCGGGAGCTGGGCATGCTTCCGTTGGCGGAGGACGACGAATTCACCCTGGCCGTCAACGCGTCGCCGGCCGAGCTCGAGTCGGCCGAACTGATCCCGAACCTTCGTCGGGCGCTGGCCGAGACCGGTCTTCCACCGCATCGTCTGATCGTCGAGTTGAGCGAGCGGATCGTGGCGGCCGGGGACGACCTCACGGAGATCATTCAGCAGCTCATCGAGCTGGGTATCGTCCTGTCGCTCGACGACTTCGGGGAGGGCAAGACCTCACTCGGCCACCTTCGCCGCCTCCCGGTCCGTCAGCTCAAACTCGATCGGGAGCTGGTCCGTCAGGCGTGCACCAACGAGACCGACCGGATCATCTTCCGATCAGTCGTCGAACTGGGACAGGGTCTCGGTCTCGAAGTCGTGGCCGAGGGCGTCGAAACCACCGAACAGATGCGGACGGTCGTGCAGGCCGGGGCCGAGCTGGTGCAGGGCTACGGACTGTTCCGGCCGATGGGCATCGAGCAACTCGCCCGACTGCTGCGCGTCGAGGGCCGGCTGGTGGTGGCCGACCGACTCGGGTTGACCGTCGCGCCGGTCCATCCGGCGGTCGTCACCACAGCCGCGACGGCCCCGGTCGTCGGGGTGGGTCAGGAGACGACGTGGCCAGACCGCTGACCATCGAAGACTTCCGGGGCGACGACGGCGGTGAGGATTCCGAGCGGCGCTGGGTCACCTTGGCCACGGCCCGGGCCTTCGCCGCCGCCATGTCGGTGCTGGCCATCGCCACGTTCGTCGTGAACCGCTCGGCCACCGCGCTCACCGTCGATGGTGCCGTCAACGCAGCCGAGGTTGCCTCGGGAACCATCGAGCTCAACGACGACGACAACGGCCGTTCGCTGTTCGACCTGGCCGACATGGTGCCAGGCCGCACCAGCACCCAGTGCATCACCATTCGATATGACGGCTCCATCGTGCCCGTCGACCTGGCGCTGCAGGCCGAGGTGGAAGGTGATCTCGGTCCCTATCTCGATGTGGTGATCGACCAGGGCACGACCGGGTCGTTCGAGGACTGCGAACGGTTCCAATCGGAACAGGTCGTCTTTGCCGGAACGCTCGCCCGGATGGCGGCCAGGGATCGAATCGGTCTCGAACGGTTCCTCAACCAGGGTGAGTCGCGGGTCTACCGTTTCCAGTTCACCTTGAAGGACAGCAACGAGGCCCTCGGTCGGGCGTCGACCGTCGGGTTCATCTGGGAGGTGAAGCCGACGTGAATCGGCGCCGTCTGAACTCCCCGATGCTCGTGTTGGTGCTGTTGGCGATTCTGGCCCTGCCTGCCGGCATTGCCGTGGTGTCGGTCGGGTCGGGCGCCAGCTTCGCCGACAACGAGAGCTTCACCGGCAACCGGCTCGGCGCCGGATCGGTCGACATCGCAATCGACGATGCCATCGCTGTCAGCGGTGGAGGCGCCGACCAGACTCGATCGAGTGATCCGTCGGTGTTCTCGGCGTCGAACCTGGCTCCCGGTGACCACCTCACGGGCGCCCTGTTGGTGAGCAACCAGGGAACACTGCCCCTTCGATTCTGGGTCACCGCGAAGGCGACGACCTCGTCGGGCGATCTCGGTGACTGGTTGCTGTTCGACGGGTGGGTCGCAGCCGACTGCCGGACCGGCCGGGAGAGGGCGGATCAAACGTTCGGCACCAATGTTGTCCTGGGCTCCCAATACGCCCGGTTGATCGGCGAGGCGACCGGGTCCGACGGCGAGCTCCGACTGGAACCGGGCGACGACCTCGTCGTCTGCATCGGCGCCCACCTCCCGCTGGCCGCCCCCAACGAGGTGCAGTCGGCAACGGTGGAGGTCGAACTGATCGTGGCTGCGCAACAAGCGGTGGACGAGGAGGACGGATGAGGCTCATCCCACGGCGAACGTCGAGCCAGGCGCAACAGGGCGGGCCTGGCAATCGGGGGTCGATCGGTCGCCGTCTGGTCGGTCGCCTCCTGGTCGTGGTCTCGCTGGTGACGATCGCCTCAACGATGGTTGTGGTCTACGGCCTGGCCATCGGCTACCGGCCGGTCGTGATTCTCACCGGATCCATGGGCGACACGGCGCCGCCGGGAAGCCTCATCATCGCCGAACCGAGATCGGCGGCCAGCATCGATGTCGGCGACGTCGTCGTCATGCGACGGCCGGACGAGCCACTCATCACCCACCGGGTCATCGAGATCGAGACCAACGGCAGCTCCCGGTTCGCCATCACCCAGGGCGACGCCAACGAGGCGCCCGACGCCGCACCGTATCCGCTCGAGGGCGAACAGCTGATCTTGCGCTGGGTCCATCCCAAAGCCGGACGATGGGCCCTCACCATCTTCCAACCCGGCCCTGCGCTGGCCGTGGTCGCCGTGGCCACCATCGTCATCGCCTTCCAGACCCTCCGGCGCATCTGGACGTCGCCTGCTCCGATTCCCGCCGGCGCGTCCGGTGGGTCCTCCGTGGGAAGCCGTGTCGGTTCCCGCCTCCCGCGCCCCCGCCGTCGCCGGCGTCGTCGGGCTGCGGTGTTCGGCCTGGCGCCCCTGGCCGCCATCAGCGGGCTTGGCCTGGCCTGGGCCCTGTTCACCACCGATGCGCCGGTGCCGAACAACGTCTTCGGCACCGCCGAGTGTTTCGATCCGCAGCTCGGTTCGGTTCAGGGCGGCGAGACGATCCACGCCGTGGCCGGCACCGTCAATGTTCCGATCACCGTCGTCGACCCGACGACCTCGTTCGTCATGGCGTCGGTCCGAAGCTCGTCGAACGAGCCGGCCGACTCCACGGCGCTGGTCCGGCTGGCGGCCGACGGCTCGGCGGTGGAAATCGAGCGATCGACCGACAACGGCGCTCCGCCACCGGTGACCGTGGCCTGGTCGGTGGTGTCCTACGACTGCGGTGTCTCGGTCCAGCGCGGCACGATTTCGGGGGACGGGACGTCGTCGGTGACCGACCCGATCACCGCCGTCGACCCCGGGCGCAGCTTCGTGCTGCTCGGGTCGGCGCCGGGGTCGGGCGACCAGGACTTCGGGGCCGATGATCTGGTCCGGGCCGATCTCGGCGCCGGGTCGTCGGTCACGATCGAATCGGCGGGCGCGGCGCTGGCGGCCGACCGGAGCTACCACTGGCAGGTGGTCACTTTCGCCGATGCGGCCGACGCCGTCGTCCCGACGATCGCCGTTGCGCTC
>JAOUGG010000497.1 GCA_029857855.1 Acidimicrobiia bacterium
CGGCCGGTCCGCGAAGGCGTGGACGCTGTTGAGCACGCCGGTTCGGGTGATCGTCGTGGCCCAGATCGCAGCGATGCCGGGCACGACGGCGACGACCGCCACCGAGCGCCGCAGCCGACCGCCGGGCTCGTGCGATGGCTCTCGCTCCAGGCGATGCAGCAATGCCGCTCCGGCCAACCACGCCACCAGCCCGGCGTTCTCGATCGGATCCCAGGCCCAGTAACCGCCCCAGCCCAGTTCGACGTGGGCCCAGTTCGCACCGGTGGCCAGTCCGACGGTCAGAACGGCGAGCGCCAGGGGTAGCGTCGCGGAGATCGCGTCGGCGGTCCTGGCGGTTCGGGTGTCGATGCTCAACGCCGCCGGAATCAGCATCGCGATCAGCCCGAGATAGAGGACCGGAGGATGCCACAGCATCGCCGGATGCTCGAGAACCGGCTGCAGGCCGTTGCCTGTGCCCGGTGGTGCCGCCAGACGTTCGAACGGGTCGGCCTCCGTCAACACGACGAGCCCGTAGGCCGCCGTGGTTGCGGCGAGGATCCGGCCGGGCAGCGCGGAGGCCGACAACCTCGTCACCGCCAGCGCGGCGACGGCCAGCATCGTCGCCCACAACAGGAGCGAGCCCTCCGGGCCGGCCCAGATCGCGGCCACTCGAAGCGTCCACGGAATCCCGGGCCGGGCGTGGCCGACCACGGTGGCGAAGCGCCAATCCTCGGTCAGGAACGCCCATCCCAGCACGCCGAGCGCCAAGGCCCCGCCTGCCGTCGACAGCGCCAGCGCAGCCGCCAGAAGCGGGGGAGCGGTGGTGGGATGGTCCGCGTCCGGCCCGGGTCGCCGGGGCGGGGCCAACGCTGCGGCCGCCGCCGCCACCGTCAACAGCAACACGCCGAGACGGGCGACAACGAACATGGAGCGATACTAGTGTCGTCTCGCCGGTCGACGGCCGCGAGCCAGCCACGACGGGACCTCCGGTGGGGCCCCGTCGTGGCCCCAAAAGTCGATCGCATGGTAAGTGTCCGTGCGGCACACTGGAACCGTGTCCCTCACCTCACGCAAGCTGACCGGACTGCTGGCCGACGAGAACCGACGGCGGGTTGTCGCCGCCATGATCCTCGGTGCGACCGGATTGGACGAGATCGCAGCGAAGGCCGTCGTCGCCGAGCGGGATGCCGTCGTCGCGCTCGAACGTCTCACACAGGCGGGCCTGGTCGAGGTCGCCGACGGCGACTCGTTCCTTCTGCTGGAGCAGGCGTTTCAGGTGGCGGCGCGAGCCGAGGCCGATCCCAATCCGGTGTCGCAGTTCCCGACCCGCCCGCCGAAGGAACAGAAGGTGCTGGATCAGGCGTTTCGTGACGGCCGCCTGACCCGGCTACCGGCCAAACGGTCGCAGCGACTCGTGGTCCTCGACGAACTCGTGCAGCGGTTCGAACCGGGGGAGAAGTACTCGGAGCGGCAGGTCAACGCCAAACTGTCGAACTCCGACCTCGACGTGGCTACCCTTCGACGCAACCTCGTTGACCACGGCATGCTCGATCGGGCCGACGGTGCCTACTGGCGCTCCGGAGGTTCGTTTGACATCGAATGACGCCGGGTCACAGCTCGACGTTGCGGTAGTACTGCTCGGCGCCCTTGGCCCGGATGTCGGTCAACCAGTCGGATTCATAGGGCCAGTCCCTGCCCTCGGCCGGCCCCTGCCAGAATCTGGCCAGCGGGTTGTCGAGGTCACCTTCGATGCTCCAGGCCTGGCGTTTGTAGGTCCAGTTGTCGGGGGCCAGGCGGTGGGCGTCGCGGAAGTGTTCCACAGCCTTGGCGTGATCGCCGGACCGTTCGAAGTGCTCGGCCAGGGAGAAATGGGCCGCCGCTTTCGAGGTGAACGAGTCGCGTGATCCGGATCGGGCGATCACCTCGTCGGCCGGGAGCACATGGCGGCTGGCGGAGCCGTTGGCGGCCCAGTCCCGAACGGCGTCGGCGTAGATCTCGGCCGACCACGCCTTGATCTTCGACGCTTCCGCCATGATGTCCCGGATCCGTTGCGGCGCCTCCTCGGAGAGCGGTCCGCCGCCGGGTTTGCGTGGTGCCGGCCAGGCCGGTTCGGCCGGTCGAACGATCGTGCCCGCCTCGTCGATCCACACGGCGTTTGGAATGTTGACAATGCCGAACAGCTCGTCGACGACGTGGCCGGTGTCGACCAGGGTTGGATGCTCGGGTTGCGCGGCGTCGACGTAGGGTCGCCCGGGCTCGACGCCCAGTGTCTCCAGACAGACGGTGACGATCTCGACGCCCTGGGGGTGCACCTCGGTGCGCAAGGCCTGCCACCCGGGCAGGTCACGAGCACAACCTCAATAGGGGGCCCAGGCGACCAGCACCACCTTGGTTCCACGCAGCGAGTTGAGCCGGAATGGGTTGCCGTCGAAGTCGGGAAGTTCGAGCTCGGGGGCTTCGGTGGTGACGAGCACCCGCCCGCCGGGCGATGCCGGGCCCACGGCCGTGAGGCCCGAGTCGGGGTCGGTCACCAGTCCCATGCCGAGCCGGTCGGCCACCGCTTCGAGCCCGACGACTCCGGCGGTGACCGCGTCGGTGGGCAGGGGCACGCACACATCGCCCCGGCACGCCCCCTGCGGTTCGAGCTTCCAGCCGGTGGCGTCGGCGAACTCGTCGACGGTCGGCGAGGCGGAGGAGAGCAGCATGCCCGTAAGGTAGCACGGCTGAAATTGCCGGACCGCCTCGCTGCGACCGCAGGCGGGAGGCACCGGAAAGGCTGCGATAGGGTTGGATGGAAGGAAGGGAGACCGTATGGCCAAGCCGAGTTATGAGGGGCCGGCCGAGGCGTTGGACCGCTACGAGGCGCTGGTGGCCACCAACCCCGCCGTCGAACGGAAGGGAGCCAAGAATCCCTACACGTCCCGCAATGGTCACATGTTCAGTTTTCTCGGCCCCGACGGCACGATGGCGCTTCGCCTGCCGGTGGATCGCTACGAGGAGTTTCTCGGCACCTACGACTCCGGGCCCGTCGAATCCTACGGCGCCGTAATGCGGGGCTACGTGTCGGTTCCGGCCGACCTGCTGGCCGACACCGACGCCCTGAAGCCGTGGTTCGACGCCGGCCATGAGTGGATCGGCACCCTGAAACCAAAACCGACGAAGAAACCGGCCAAGAAGACCGCGAAGAAACCGGCGAAAAAGTCGCCCAAGAAGTCGGCGAGGAAAACGGCCGGCGAGAGTTAGGGCCCTGGCGAGTAGGCGCTTCGCGCCTCCTCGGGGCCTTGAGTTCATCGCAGTGAGGGGCTTCGCGCCGTAGCTACCCGCTGAACTCCTTAGCGGGTCGTTCCCGCGCCGCTACCGAGGCAGCGTGAGCACCGATCCACCCCGGTGGGCCCGCTCGACGTTGGTGCGCTGAACGAATCCGACGCCGTCGGGATCAATGGACGAGTCGGTGTTGCCACAGCCCCCTTCGGCGAAGCTCTGGTAGTTCGTGCGGACACTGAGCGCTCGAACCTCGCCCCCTGCCGCCATGTCGGCCGACAGGTTCGACCAGCGCACCGACGTCTTCGGGTGGTCGCAGTCGGCGAAAACCTCG
>JAOUGG010000498.1 GCA_029857855.1 Acidimicrobiia bacterium
GGGTGGTCGGCCAACACCAATTCGGGGATCTCGTTGCACGGGACGAGCCCGGAGATGATGGCCGAACCGGTGACCGGCGTTGTCGGCTCCCGACCCGCGGCGCTGTAGTTGAACAGCGGCACCATCGAGGAGTGGGTGGTCATACCGCCCGGCTTGGCGAAGCTGCCGACCAGCAGCCAGAGGAGCTTCTGCAGGTACGAAACGAGCGTCGAGTGAGGCGCCATCTCGATGCCGAGATCCTCGAGAACGGCGACCGAGTCGGCGGCGGCCAATCGCCGGGCGGCCGCTCGGATGAGTTCCTCGTCGACGCCGCAGCGCACGGCGTAGTCGACGACATCGACCCGCCCGAGTTCGCCGATCAGGGCCTCGGCGCCGCTGGTGTTGTCGGCGAGCCACAAGGCGTCGTGGAGGCCCTCCTGCACCAGCACGCCGGCGAGGGCGGCGATGCAGAAGGCGTCGGTGCCCGGGCGCACCTGGAGATGGAAATCGGCCAGGTCGGCGGTCTCGGTGCGGCGGGGGTCGATCACGATCATGGAGCGGTCGTCGTCGGCGGAGATCTGCTTGAGGACCCGACGGGTCTCGTCGAAGCCGTGGGAGTGCCAGGGGTTCTTGCCGACAAAGACCGACACCTCGGCGTGGTGGAAGTCGCCGTGCAGATGGGTGCCGAACATGCGGCCGTCGACCCACGCCTCCCCGGTCTTCTCCTGGGCCAGTGCGTTGGACCGCAGCCGGATGCCGAGCGCCCGGCGGGTCGCCGCACCGTAGGCCCCGCAGAGGTGGTTGCCCTGACCGCCGCCGCCGTAGTAGAACAGCGACTCCGAACCGTGGGAGTCGCCGACACGCCGGAACCCGGCGGCCACCTCGGCGATGGCGGTATCCCAGTCGACCTCGGTGTAGGTGCCGTCGGATTCCCGCCGCAGCGGTGCGGTCAACCGCCCCGTGGCGTTCTGATAGTGATTCAGCCGTAGCGCCTTCTCACAGGTGTAGCCCTTCGACGCGACATGTGACTTGTTGCCCCGCACTCGCGCGATCTCACGCCCGTCGAGCCGAACCTCGACACCGCAGTTGTTGGAGCAGAGAACACAGACGGTCTTGTGCCAGGCGTCATCGGCCGGCCCGCCGGCGGACTCTTTACCCCGGCTTTCCTCGCCGACCCCTACAACGGTCATCACACGCTCCTAACACTGCGGTTGGATCATGGTGCCATTCCCCCCGACAGAGCTCAACATAGGAGTTGACAAATCTCATGGCTAGTTCCGATCTCAAGCGCTTCATGATTCCCGGCGCCCTCGTCATCGGCGGTCTCACCGCCGGCTCGATGCTGGCACCGGTCGCCCTGGCCGCCGCCGACGATGACCCGACCGACACGACGGAGTCGGCGGACACCGGCGATCAGACGTCTGATCCGTCGGACAGCACCGAAAGCACCGACACCACCGACGACGGCCGCCCCGGTCGCGGTCGCCACGGCCACCTCGATCACCATCCCGGTGCCGAGGTCCTGGTCGAGACCCTCGGCATGACACCCGAGGAGTTGCGGGCGGCGTTCGCCGAGGGCAAATCACTCGCCGACGTCGCAGCCGACCAGGGTGTGGCGGTCGACGAGCTCGAGGCCGCCCTCATCGACGCCGCCACCGAGCGCATCGACCAGGCGTTGGCCGACGATCGGATCGATGCCGACCGCGCCGCCGAGCTCAAGGACGAGCTGGCTGATCGCATCGGTGAGATGATGACCCGGACCCGGGGCGACCGGATGGGCCGGGAAGGCGGCGGCGAAGGACCCGGTGGTGATCACGGCGAAGGTCGAGGGCCTCGCGGTTTCGGCGGCGGTGAGGTGGCCGAATTACTCGGTCTCACCACCGACGAGTTGCGGGCTGCTCTGGCCGAGGGGCAGACGCTGGCCGAGGTGGCCGAGGCTCAGGGCGTGTCCGGGGACGATCTGGTGGCCTTCCTGCTCGATCAGCTCGAGGAACGACTCGATCAGGCCGTCGAGAACGGCCGGCTCGACGCCGATGAGGCCGACGAGAAACTGGCCGAGGCCGCCGAGCACATCGAGGAGCACATCAACGCCGATCCCGGTGAACGCCCCGAAGGTTTGGGTGCCGGACCCCGGGCGGGCCATGGTCCCCGCGGGCACCACGACGGAGCGGACGACGGTGCGAACCCCGATGGTGGTGGCACCGACATCGACGGCGAGACCGTCGAATCGTCACTGGATGTCTGAGCGTCCCGGAGGTCCGAATTCTCGGAACATTGACCCGGATCGGGCATAAACATCCCCGAATCCCGGTTGTAAGGATTTGCAACCGTTTCTCCCCCCTTTGACGGATTGCAAGACGTGACGGAGGTCAATCCCTCCACCTCCGTCGCCATATCCACTGGACTCTCTTCAATCCCCCCCACGTTTGCTCCAGTGGAACCAGTGGCCCCGCCTCTCGTGCGGGGCCACTGACGTTTTGGGATCAGCGGCCCGACGGCGATTCGTCGAGTGACAGTGAGTGCCGATCGCCGACACGGAAACGAGGGTCGGGCAGCCAGTCGCCCTGGACGAGTCCGGCCACGTACTCGCCGACGACCGGACCGTGTTTGAAGATCGAGCCGGAGCCGCCGCCGGCCAGGATCACGTCCGGGTGGTCGGGGTGGTGGTCGAGCAGGAAGTGGGTGTCGGGCGTCATCACGATCTGGCAGACTTTCTGATCGACGATGGCCTGCTCGGCGATGTCCGGGAAGCGGTACGCCAGGTACTGCTGTGATCGGGCCATGGCGCTGCGGTCGACGACCCGATCGTCGGCGTCGAGGTCGATGTCGGCCTCGTGCCAGGCGATGGCGGCCTTGAAGCCGTAGCCGCCGGCGTCGGGAATGCCATAGGCGCCGTAGCCGTGATCGATCCAGACGGGATGGCGATCGGCGTGCCACCGGTCATCGTTTTCCGGGACGCTGGTGTAGATGATGTCCTGGCGGACGACCCGCAGGATTCGCCCCAGGGTGCGCCGCAGCAGAAAGCCCATCCAGGCGCCGTTGGCGATGACCGTGCGCTCCGCCTCGACCGGTGATCCGTCGAGCAGCGGCCGCTCGTCGTCACCCACCGACAACCGGACCCGACGGAACCGGCCACCGTCGGCCAGGAACCGGGTGAACTGGAGTCGCACGATGTTGCGGGCCCACAGGAAGCCGGCCTCCGGTTCATAGAGGGCGAAGCTGACCCCTCGGTCGGTGAAGGTCGGGAAGCGGGTGGTCAGGGCAACCGGGTCGAGTTCGAGGTAGGGGATGCCCAGGCGTTGAAAGGTCGGGATGGTCGCCCGCTCCCAGGCGTCGTGGCCGGTTTCGGCCAGCACGACGGCGCCGCACTCGTTGTAGATCGGCGTCTCGGTCCCGGCCTGCATCTCGAGGAACCGCAGGCGGGACTCGCGGGCCCACTTGGTGTAGAGCTCGTCGGAGCCGTGGGTGGCTCGAATGACGCGGTGGATGCCCGCCGAGGCCTGGCGGGCGTGGCCCGGCTCCCACGGATCGACGAGGAGCACCTCCGCGCCCCGCCGTTGGAGTTCGCGGGCGGTGAACAGTCCGAC
>JAOUGG010000500.1 GCA_029857855.1 Acidimicrobiia bacterium
CGGTCTGCATCTGGCCAAGCTGCAGACGGCCGTGGCACTCGAAACGCTAGTTCGCGAGCTTCCGACCATCGAGTTCGACGAGGAACGATCCGTGGCGCCGCGAGGCCACATCTTCCGCAAACCCGAACGTGTGTCGGCCACCTGGTGACCGACTGAACGGCAAAGGTTCCCGACGGCACCCGGCGGATGATCGAGAACCGGGCCGGCCGTGGTAGACAGGGCTCCATGACCGACTTCGATCCGGACCGAGCGGCCGCCGAGCTCCTGCACCACGCCGATGACGACCTGACGAGTGGTCAACCGCTGGGACCGCCGATCGTACCGGCCAGCCTCTACGTGCTGCCGGGGACTCCTACCGGCCCCTATCAGTACGGCCGCTGGACGAATCCGACCTGGGACGCCACCGAACACGCCCTCGCCACCCTCGAGGGCGCATCGGTGGTGAGCTTCCCGTCAGGTATGGCGGCCATCGCCTCGGTGCTCTGCTCGCTCGTTCGATCCGGACAGCGGGTGATGCTTCCCTCCGACGGCTACTACACCACCCGCCTGCTGGCCGAGCAGTACCTGCGGCCCAATGGCGTGATCGTCGAGGAGTGCCCGACGGTGGCAATGGCCCAGGCGGACCTGGCGGGCTTCGACCTCGTCTTCGTCGAGACGCCGTCGAACCCGACCTTGCAGATCTGCGACCTGAACGCCCTGGCCTTGCGAGCCACGGCCGCCGGGGCCGTGACCGTCGCCGACAACACCACGATGACCCCCCTTGGTCAGCGCCCGCTCGATCATGGGATCGATATCGTCGTCTCCTCCGACACCAAGGCTGTCAACGGTCATTCCGACGTGCTGTTCGGTCACGTGGCCGGCCGAAACCCCGAACTGCTTGAAAAGGTCGCCGACTGGCGGAAGGTGACCGGTGCGATCCCCGGGCATTTCGAGTCGTGGCTCGTGCACCGCGGCCTCGAGACACTCGAACTGCGGTTCAACCGGATGTGTGACTCGGCGGAGGTCATCGCCAGTCGGCTCGTCGGCCATCACGCCGTTCGCTCGGTCAACCACCCCGGTCTCGACACGCATCCGCAACATGAGTTGGCCGATCGCCAGATGCATCGGTACGGCCTGCTCGTCGGGATCGAGTTCGCCGATGCCACCGCGGCCGATGCGTTCGCCGAGAAGGCCGAGTTCGTCATCCCGGCGACCAGTTTCGGCGGGACGCACACGATCGCCGACCGGCGGGCCCGCTGGGGGGACCAAGTGCCGGACGGTTACGTCCGACTGTCTGTGGGATGCGAACCGACCGAACCGCTCTGGGCGGCGATCGAACAAGCCCTCGACACGCTGTAGCGGCCGTTTCGGGGACCTGCCGATCGCCAACGTTCGGCGTGGATTTGGTGAAGTGCTCGCTTCCGGCCTGTCTCGCCCGTAACATGGTCGCAACAAAGCCGGACTGTGGGGGTTCGGCCGAGCAGGCAGAAACCATTTGGTGTTGACACGCGGAGACCTCGAAATCCTCGACCCGGTCGGGGAGGAGCAGAGCTGGGACGATCACGACGCCCCGGCGCTGCCCGATGATGTCGCGTTCACCAGCGGCGACTGGCTTGGCCTTCTCAAGCCCGCTGGCGGTCCCTCGATCCGTTCGTGGCGGACCTGGAAGCGCCTGTCGGGAATGGTGGCCGTGATCTCAGGCATCGCCCTCGTGGTGGTCACCTTCTCCTCCGGCGGCCCGATCGTCGAGTCCTCGGTGAATCTCGAGACGGCAGCGCTCGCGTCCGAGCCACTCGACGATGCAACGAATGGTCTCGACCCGGCGGCGTCGACGCTTCCGCTCACGCTGGAGGCCGAGGCCATCCCGAATCTGCTCTCGTCGTCCGAAGCCGCCTTCCTCGGTTTGATCGCGCCGTCCGACGACTCGACGAGCTCGAACACGTCGAGCACGTCGACCACCCTGGCGACGACGACCACCCTCGGGTGGGCTCAACTCCCGATCCCACCGGAATCGGAATGGGTCGACTCCGGCAACGGCGTCGCCGTCCCCGAGGTGCTGTTGCGCATCCGATATTGCGAGTCGACCAACGACTACACGGCGGCCCACGCCGTTTCCAGTGCCCGAGGCGCCTATCAGTTCCTGACGAGGAGCTGGGAATGGTACGGCCATGCGGCCCGCTACGGTGTGGCCCGCGCTGATCTGGCCACGCCGGCCCAGCAGGACGAGGCAGCGGTGCTGACGGTGAAACAGGACGGGACCCGTCCATGGCTGGCCAGCCGCTCGTGTTGGGGATCGAACAACCTCCCGGCGGGCTACGCTTCGATCCGGCCACCGGCTCGGTCGACGACGACGTCCACCGTGGCGACCACGACGTCATCCTCGGGCGGTACCCAGTCGACAGCCGTCTCATCGACGTCGACCGTGGCGTCGACGGTGACCAGCACCACGGCCACGACGGTGTCGACGACGGCGACGACCGCAACCACGACCCCGACGTCGGCATCGAGTTCGACGCCCGACTCGACCGCGGCGTCGACGTCGAGCAGCGATTCGACCTCGCCAACCACCAGCACCGGTTGATGTCGACCGGGCCGACGCCCTCGATCCTGTTTCTCTGCACCGGCAACGCCTCCCGATCGGTGATGGGTGCCGCGGCGCTGAGCCGTCGTCGCCCCGACATCCCGGTCGTCACCGCCGGCACCCTCGTGCTCGAGGGCCTTCCCATGAGTACGAGAACCCGCCGAGCCATGCTCGACGCCGGACTCGACCCGTTGGACCATCGCTCCCGGCAGGCGACCGGCTCACTGCTGGCCGAGGCGGCTCTCGTGATCGCCGCGGCACCCGAACACGTCGCCTGGGTCCGCCGTGAACACCCGGTCCACGCCGCTCGCACGGCGACCCTGATCCATCTCGTGCGGAATCTGTCGATCGAGCCGACGCCCTTGGCCGACCGTGTGAACGGGCTGCTCCTCGACGGACATCGGCCCGATGCCGACGAGGAGATCGTCGATCCCGGCGGCGGCGAGCTCGACCTCTACATCAAGGTCGCCCACCAGATCGCGGCGCTGGTCGATGAGCTCGCCGGCCGCCTGTAGCCGCCAAGTAGCCGTCGTTCGCGGGCGAGAACGACCACTATTGACCGTTTTCGCCCGTTTTCGACCCGACGACGAGGTCAGCCGGCGGTTCGCCCCAGCCGGTAGAACTCGTCGTTCGGCCGCATGGCCGACAGGTTGGCGAGGCGATTCGACATGGCGAAGAAGGCGGCGATGGCCCCGATGTCCCAGATGTCGTCATCGGTGAAGCCGGCGGCCCGCATGTCGTCGAGGTCTTCGTTGGTGATCGACGCCGAGTCGAGCGCCACCGCCATGGCGAAATCCATGATGTACCGCTCCCGATCGGACAGGTCGGCCTTCCAGGGGTTGACGGCCAGTTGATCGGCCAGCAATTCGTTCTTGCTCCGGATCCGGAGAATCGCCCCGTGGGCGATCACGCAGTACAGGCAGCCGTTCTGGGCGCTGGTGGCGACCACGATCATCTCCCGCTCCGCCTTCGACAGGCCACCCTCGGAATCCATCAA
>JAOUGG010000499.1 GCA_029857855.1 Acidimicrobiia bacterium
CTTCGGCTGGAGCTGGGTCATCTTGATGGTCGACTTGGTGGCCTTGAGGGTGAGCGGCATCAGCACGACCATCACCGTCAGGGTCAACAGGATGATGGCGATACCGAACGACCCACCGACCACCGGCAGCTCGTAGAACACGCTGAGGAGGCGGGCGATCGATCCGAGACTGATATCTCTCAGGTTTTCGAACATCGTGGAGTCCTAGTTGGTTGAAGATTCTTGGCCCGTACGAACCGCTTCGCGCTCTGGCGGCGCCGAGGTTTCGTCGTCCGGCACGGGATCGTAGCCGTGGGATCCGAGCGGATGGCAGCGGCCGAGGCGACGGATCGCCAGCCAGCTCCCCTTTGCCGGGCCGAAGCGCTCGATGGCTTCGACGGCGTATTCCGAGCAGGTGGGCAGGTACCGGCAGCGCGGGGTGCGAACCGGGGCGGTGTACTGGTAGGCCCGGATGAGACCGAGCAGGGCACGTTTGATGAGCGATGTCATCGCGGTGACTCCGAGACCCTGTCGGCCGAGGCCGCAGCAAGTCGAGCCAAACAGGTGCTCACATCGTTCACGAGCTGGGCAAACGGTGCGGTGAGCAGACCGCGGTGACCGGACAACAAAAACGCTCCGTCGAGTCGGGGCGTCGGGCTGGTGGTCTTCGTGTGATCGAGTTGGTCGAGTTGGTGGAGGTGGTCGACCCATGATCGGGCGAAGGCGTCGCGTAGCCGTCGCCGGGCCCGATTACGTTCGACAGCCGTGCCGAACCGTCTTCCGAGCGCGTAGGCGACCTGCGGCGTCGAATCCAGGGGATGGTCGGCGGCCGCATTGTCGAGATACGTGAGGCGAACGGCTCCGTGTGACACTCGGTGACCTCGGTCCCGTAGTTCGGCGAAGGTTCGCCGACGACGGATCGAAGTGATCACGCACTCAGGCGCTTACGCCCTTTGGCCCGACGGGACTTGAGCACGGCACGACCACCTGAGGTGGCTTTCCGAGCGCGGAAGCCGTGTTTGCGGGCCCGCTGCAGGTTGTTCGGTTGAAAGGTGCGCTTTGACACGGAATCTCTTCTCCAGCATCTTCGACGGTCCCAGCCTCGACCCTTCCCGTGGGAGCGATGCTGTGGGCGGTGCTCCGGGGTTCATCGCTCGGTCGGCGTGGTGAGCGATCGGCCACGGTGGCGAGCGGGGGGCTCGTCGGATTCTCGAACGTGCGGCACACGGTGTTCCGGTACCGACGCAGTACTCATCCGACGCAGCTGCGGTTCACCCGTTTGAGGCGGTCGGCCGGCGAGCGGCCACCAAGCGCGTCGAAGTCCTTCTCAGGCTACGGCTAACGCCACTGGCTCCCAACTCGCCGCCGATTCCGGGCCTTCCTCATTGTGTGGTTGGTTCTGTGGTTGCTCGACCCCGATTTCCAGGGGTTGGGCAACCACAGAAGCGGCTCAAACCTCCGGCTGCCATGCCGACCGGAGGAACGATGACGTTGCGCCTCCGTTTCGCCTCCCTCGTTTTCATCCTGTTGATCGCCACGACCGGGACCTCCCTGGTGCCCTCTGCGGCCGATGCCGCCCCGGCGGCGCCCGTGCCGGCCGGGGTTCGAGACTCGATCACCCGGCTCTATCTGGCCGTGTTCGATCGGGAACCCGACGCGACGGGGCGAGCGTACTGGGTCGGCCAATACGTCAACGGTGTCGGCCTGCCTCGGATCGCCGACGCCTTCATGGCATCGAAGGAGTGGCAGCGGCGGATCGGCGACGTCGACGACGCGGCCTTCGTCACACTCCTCTACAACAATGTGCTCGAACGCAACCCCGATCCCGGCGGCCGGCGCTACTGGGTCGACCGGGCGGCCAACGGGTTCACCCGAACCGACCTGGTGCTGTCGTTCTCCGAAAGCCCCGAGTTCGTGCGCCGCACCGGGACCGCAACCCCGGCGCCGCCACCGTTCCCCGCCCTGCCTCCCAACTCGGGCAGCGGGCGGCGGATCGTCTACGACGACTCGGCACAGCGGGTCTGGATCGTGGAGGCGTCAGGCATCGTGCGCGACTCCTACCTTGTGTCGGGCCGCCGTGGCGTGCCGGACGCCGGCACCCACGAGATCTACTCCAAGTCTCCGAAGGCGTGGGCCGGGCACGACGGCATCACCATGAACCACATGGTCCGCTTCGCCCGCGGCCGCAGTCTGGCCATCGGCTTCCACAGCATCCCCCGCTACGGCAGCGGCCGACCGATGCAGACCGAGTCACAGCTCGGCACCCACCAGTCGGCCGGCTGCGTGCGGCAGGCCGACCACCAGGCCGCAGCCCTCTTCGCCTGGGCACGGATCGGCGACACGGTGGTCGTCGTCCGCTGACCAACCCTCAGCCGGCGTCGCCCTCGACCAGGCCGTGATCCCACTCGGTCTCCTGGGTCAACCGGATGTGGTTGCCCGAGGGGTCGCGGAAGCTGGCGTCGATGCCGTAGGGCTGACGATTGGGCAGGTCGACGAACTCCACACCCTTGCCCGAAAGTTCCTCGTAGCTCGCCTGACAGTCGTCGGTCGTGAGGAAGATGGTGCCGGCCATGCCCTTCGCCATCAGGTCGGCCAGGTTCTTGGCGCTGTCGTCGTCGAGCATCGGCGGACCGGGGATCGGCATGAGCACCACACCGAGGTCGGGTTGCTCGGGTGGTCCGACGGCCAGCCAGCGGAAGTTCCACTCCTCGACGGTGACGTCGCTGCGGACCTCCCAGCCCAATGTCTTCGTGTAGAAGTCGAGCGACTCTTCCTGATCGTCGACCCAGAGTTGTGCATTCGCAATTCGTGTCATGAACCGAATCCTACGATTCCGGCTCGGCGCCGTCTTCTCGAAACGTGCGGGATTTGGGCCTACCGTAGGCCATGGCCACACAGCGGGGAATGGCGACGATCTGCTCCGGAGCAGGGCCTCGGCGGCGGTACTCGGTTGGGGTCATCCCGTGGATCCGACCGAAACTGGTGGTGAAGGAGCCGACGCTGCCCAGACCGACCGAGTGACAGATCTCGGCGATCGACCAGTCGGTGTTCCACAACAGCGCGGCGGCCCGCTCGAGGCGCCGGGTCAGGAGGTATTGATGTGGTGATTCACCGAATGCCTTGCGGAACTCGCGGCTGAAGTGGGCGGACGAGAGGGCCGCCGCCGCGGCCATGTCGGCCACGGTGAGCGGCTGTTCGTAGTGCCGGTCGGCCAGGTCCTTGGCCCGGAGCAGATGACGTGACGGGTGCCGGCTCATTGTCGGCTCACCAACGGGTCGCGCGAAGCGACCTACCGCTCGTCGCCCTCGTCGACGATGTGCATGGCCGCCTCCTCGGCGGTCGGCCCGGCATCGGGATCGGTCTCGCCGGTGGTGGCCACGGCCTGCGACTCGTGATCGACGGTGTCTCCGGCTAGGGCCGGATCGCCGCTGTCGGGGTCCATGAGGCCGAGTGCCTCGTCGGGGGCGTCACCCGCGTCTTCACTGGCGGTTTCCCTCGCCACCCGGGTGGCGAGGTTGTCCTGGCCGGTCCCACCGTTGAGCAGCGCCGGGTCCTCCGCACCCCACGACTTCTCGGGG
>JAOUGG010000502.1 GCA_029857855.1 Acidimicrobiia bacterium
CCGATGAGAATTCGTCGTCGGAAGTCGTCGTCATCCGGCGTTCGCCGGTTTGCTGCGCCTCGTCGGTGGTCAAGTTCAATCTCCAATGCCGCCGTGAACTCCCGCTCGCCGCAAGCGGGAACACTCTGGCGCCCATTGTAGGCAGGGCGCTCCGATCGGCTTAATGCGGAGGTGAAGGTTTCGTGAGACCGGCGCGTAGGGCGAGACACTTCGGGCGGGACACGCAACCGACGAGATGGTCGTTGACGATGCCCATCGCCTGCATGCCGGCGTACGCCGTGGTCGGGCCGACGAAGCGGAAGCCCCGCTTCTTCAACTCCTTGCTCAGGGCGGTCGACTCGGGCGTCGTGGCCGGAACATCGGACAGCGACCGGGGGCCCGGACGGTCGACCGGCTCGTGGCTCCAGATCAGCCCGGCCAGCGTCTCGCCGCCGTCCCACAGCTCGAGCATCCGAGCCGCGTTGTTGATCGTGGCCTCGATCTTTCCCCGGTGCCGGACGATGGCGGCGTTGGAGAGCAGCCGGTCCACGTCATCGGGCCCGAAGCCGGCGACGATCGTGGCGTCGAACCCGTGGAACGCGTCCCGGAACGCCTCCCGTTTGCGCAGGATCGTGATCCACGACAGACCGGACTGGAAACCTTCGAGGCAGAGTTTTTCGAACAGGGCACGTTCGTCGGTGGTGGGCTCACCCCATTCGTCGTCGTGGTACGCCACGTAATCGGGTGTGCTGACCCCCCAGGGGCAACGGGCCACGTCATGATCATCGATGTGGAGGTGGGAGCTCACGGCTCGGTGTCCTCGGCGTCGAGTGTCGGGAGTTGATCGGGCATGAGCGCGGTGCCGCTCCGCCGCTGCTGATCGATGAGGTCTCGATCGCAGTGCCAGCACAGGTGCTCGGCGGTGGTCGACACGATCGAGAGCTGGGTGCCCCGAGACTTCTCGATCACGGCGACAGGTGCGGCGTAGGTATCGGTCGAGCCGCATCTCGGACAGGACACCCTCGGATCCCGATCCCAACCGGTGCCACAGGCCCCGCAGGTGATGCGGATGAGTTCGCCGTCGCGTTCGCCGGTCAAGTCGTCGGCTTCGCCACAACGGGGGCAGGCGATGTCGTCGGCGCTCACCCTGGCCATCGTAGTCCGCTGGGTCCGACCGTCGGCCGTCCGACCCGACGGCCCACGGCCGAACCCGTGTCGTTGGGTGGGTGTACTCAGCGCGGTTCGAGCGTCGCCACCAGCGCCGCTCGGGGTGATAGCGTAAAGATTCTTGAGCCGCACCATCGTTGACCGCACGGGCCTTGACGGCCCACTTCCCCCTGCCCGTCCTTCGGCCCGCCGGCCTCGCCGCCGCCGAAGCCCGGCCCGTAAGGCCCTCATCGTCTTCGCCGTGTTCGCCCTGTTGGCGGCGGTGATCGGTGTCGCCTGGGCCTACTATCGGTACCGCCAGTTCGACTTCGTCGAAGTGCCAGGCTTGGAGCTTCCGGCCTCATCGTCGGCGCCCACGAACTGGCTGCTGGTCGGAACCGACAGCCGTGAAGGGGTGGACCCCAACGCCGACGACTTCCTCGGTGACGCCGACGCCATCCCCGGCCAGCGGGCCGACACCATCATGGTGGCCCGCGTCGACTCGGCCACGCAGTCGATCGACCTGCTGTCGGTGCCCCGCGACCTGTGGGTCCCGATCGTGGGCGAGGGTGAGGGTCGCATCAACGGTGCCTTCGACGGACCGGGCGGTCGTGAGCGGCTGGTGCTCACGGTCCAGAACTACCTGGGCGTACCGGTCAACCACTACGCCGAGATCAACTTCTCCGGATTCCAGGCCATGGTCGAAGCTCTGGGCGGCGTGCCGGTGTGGTTCGACGCCCCGATTCGTGATCCGAACTCGGGCCTCAACATCGTCGATGCCGGTTGCCATCTGCTCAACGGGCCGCAGGCGCTGTCGTTCGCCCGGGCCCGCCACGCCGAGGTCTACCAGAACGGGGAGTGGGTGGCGGAAACCACGGGCGATCTCGGTCGCACCGCCCGCCAGCGTGAGTTCCTGTCCAACGTCGCCGCAACCGCGTCGACCAAGGTGAACGTCGGCGGGCTGCTGACCCTTGACCGGCTGCTCGGCGCAGCGGCCGACACGATGGTCGTGGCCGACGGCGCCGGCGTCTCCGACGTCACGGATCTCGCCCGTACCTTTGCCGCGGCCGAAGGCGGTCAGTTCGTCACCCACACACTGCCGGTGAGCGACTGGGTCACATCGGGGGGTGCGCAGGTGCTGCTGCTCGACGAGGTGGCCGCCCAACCGACCCTCGACCTGTTCCGTGAGTCGGGTGAGGTGCTAGCCGACAACGAGACCCTCTCCGGGGACCAGACGATTCCCGAGTCGAAGGTCGGCACGGTGGTTGGGCTGTCGGCCGAGGAACTGGCCTCGACCGCCATCTCCGGTGTCACCCAGGCCGACTGCCCCAACCAGGGTTCGTAGCCGGCCCCGTCTCCCGTTCCGGCGGCCGTGGGCCCCCGTTTCGGTGGTCCAGGACCGCCGGTTCGCGCCCGCTCTCGTTCTGGCGGCTGTGGGGCGCGGTTTCGGTGGTCCAGGACCGCCGGTTCGTGCGCGCTGTCGTTTTGGCGGCTCCAGGGCGCGGTTTCGGTGGTCCAGGACCGCCGGTTCGTGCCCGCCGGTTCGTGGACGACGCTGGGGTCAGGCGCCGAGCAGGGTGAGCAGGTCGTCGACGATGTCGGCCGGTGAACCATCGGCCGGGGTGTACCGCCGCTCCGGGTTCTCCGGAGCCTCGTAGGGGTCGTCGATCCCGGTCATGCCGGTGATCTGCCCGGCCCGGGCCCGGGCGTAGAGTCCCTTGGGGTCACGCTCCTCGCACACGGCCAGCGGGGTGTCGACGAAGACCTCGTGGAACGGGAGACCGGCCACGTCGTGGAGGTCCCGTGCCAGTTGACGGGCCTCCCGGTAGGGGCTGATCAGCGGGACGACGGCCACCACGCCCGCGTCGGCGAACAGCCGGGCCACGTGGGCCACCCGGCGGACGTTCTCATCGCGGTCCTCGGCCGAGAACCCCAGATCGCCGTTCAAGCCATGTCGGATGTTGTCGCCGTCGAGCAGGTAGGCCGGCCGGCCCGCGGCGACCAGCCGTCGTTCCAGTTCGACGGCGATGGTCGACTTGCCGGAGCCCGACAGCCCGGTCAGCCACACCGTGGCTCCCTGCCCGGCGGCGGCCCAGCGGTCGGTCCGCTCGACCGCGCTGGCGTGCCACACGGTGTTCTCGGTCCGCATCGGAATCTCCTTCGCCGCAGCGGGGCTATTCGGTGTCGCGGATCATTCCGGCACCGACGGTCACGTTCGTGTTCTCGTCGACCAGGATGAAACTGCCGGTCGTGCGGTTGACCTGGTAGTCGTCGGCGAACAGCGGTTGGGTGACCCGGAGGCGGACCCGACCGATCTCGTTGAGCGAGAGCGCCGTGGCATCCTCGTCGCGGTGCAGGGTGTTGATGTTCAGCCGGTAGCGGAGGTCCTTGACCAAGGCTTTCGCCCACCTGGTGGTGTGTTTGATGG
>JAOUGG010000503.1 GCA_029857855.1 Acidimicrobiia bacterium
GTTCGAACTCGATCGTCCGCGTGGCATCGGCCATCGGGGCGTCGGCAAACAGCCCTTCGCTCTGGGGCGCAGGCGAGAACGTACCAGTCGACCACTCCGACGCTCCCAGCAACCCGGTCTCGTCGGTCTCCTCGAATTGCACGGGCTCGCTTTCACCACCGACGGTGTCCGACGAGGGCGTCTCATCCGGTGACGGCGATTCGTCGAGATCGGCGAGATCGGACGCGGCTTCAGGCCGCCCGGAGGCGGTCGAGATGGCAACGGACACCAGGTCCGAGGATCCGGCACCGTAGAAGCGGTCGAGGGACAGGGCAATCCGCTCGGTCTGCATCTCGGTCGTGCCATCGACGTAGCTCAGAATTCGGCTCTCCGAGAGGAGCCGGCCGGCGGCCTGACCGGCCCGCAGACCTTCGGCGCCCATGGCCTGCATACAGGTTTCGAGCGCCGGCTCGATCATTTCGGTTGTGAACTTCTTGGCATGGGCGGCGGCCAGCGCGCTGAGTCGGACGACCTCACTTTGGGCGTCATCATGGCTCTGATCGCCTTCCGCCCCGGCCTGCGCATCCTCGTGGCGATCGACGGCTCGCGCCGTGAGCGCCTCAGCCGCTTCCAACCGATTGGCCACCGCGGCGAGACTCCAGGCCAGACCCTGGTGGGCCAGGATCGGCTGTCCGAAGCTCTCCCTGGTCAATGCGTACTCAACGGCCTGCCCGAGTGCGGCTCGAACCGCGGCGCAGGCCATGGCGGCCACATAGATGCGAGCACCGTTGACCCCGAGCAGCGCCTGACGGAACCCGGCGCCAGGCTCGATGATCAGGTCGTCCTCGACCGCCTCGTAGCCGTCGAGCGTGAATCCCCCGACGCCGACGGTCGATCCGGCAACCAGCTGGTAGCCATCGGCGGTTTCGAAGCCTTCACGGCGGCCGTCGACGACGAAACAAGCGATGCCGTCGCGTCCCAGCTCGGGATCGGTTTGGGCGTAGCACAGGAAGACGTCGGCGATGACGGCGTTGGTGATCCACGCCTTGCGACCGTTCAGCACCCAGCCACTGTCGGTTCGGGTTGCGCTGGTGGTGATGGCGGCGAAATCGCTGCCGACCTCCGGCTCGGTCAGGGCGGTGGCGCCGAAGCGACGGCCGGCCAGGAGGTCGGGAAGGTAGGCGTCACGATGTCGTTCGCCTCCTAGACGGGCCAACCGGGCGGCGACATTCTGCGTGTTGATCAGGCTGAAGGCGAAGCCGATCGAGGAGCGACTCAGAATCTCGGCGACCCGAACCTTCTCACGGAATCCGAAGCCGAGTCCGCCGAGGTTGCGATCGACCTCGATGCCGGTCATCCCCAGCCGGGCCGCCTCCCGAAGGGCGGCGACGTTGGGCCCTCGATCCATGTACTCCCAGGTGAAGGCACCCGACTCCAGCGTGGTCGTACGAAACTTCTCGGCCCGGGCCAACAAGGTCTCGGCCTCGGGCATGAAGCCAACATCGATCGACCTACTCTGCACGGTGGCTCCTCTCGACCCCTCTGTCCCGCATGACCCGCATGTTGGCCCCCACACTAGGTCCCGCGCCATGTCGCCTCAAACCCCGGACAGCTTCACAACGGGCAAATCTTCGGTTCCGACGTGCAGGCGAGCGCCCGGGGAAGCACTCCGGTAATCCACTCTCGGCCAGGCGATCCTAAGGTGGTCGGCGATGTCGGTTGCCTCGGTACTGTTCGATGTGCTCGGACCGGTCGTTGTCATCGTCGCCCTTGGGGCCGTCGCCGGGCCGCGGCTCGGTGTCGACGTCCGCTCGCTCTCGCGGCTGGCCTACTGGGTGCTCGGACCGGCGTTCATGTTCGACGTGCTGGCCGATGCCGATCTCGAACGCCGGGTGATCCTGCAGCTCAGCGCGGCGGGTCTGGCCGGCATGGCCGCCGCGGCGGCCTTCACCTGGGCCGTTCTTCGTGGTTCGGGGGCCGACGGTTCGGTGGTGGCGGCCGGGGCGATGACGTCCGCCTACGGCAATGTCGGCAATGCCGGGCTGGCCATCTCCGTGTTCGCATTCGGTGACGACGTGCTGCCGGCGGCGGGCGTGTTCATGCTGGCCATCAATGCCACCGGCATGATGTTCGGTGTCGGCCTCGCGCACGGCCGCCGGGGCTCCATCGCATCGGCCCTGACACAGGCGATCCTGGCCCCGATGACCGTTGCCAGCCTCGTTGCTCTGGCCGCCAACAGCTTCAGCCTGACGCCGCCGCCGATCCTCGGGCGCTCGATCGGTCTACTCTCCGGTGCCCTGATCCCGACGATGCTGTTCACCCTCGGCTTGCAGCTGTATTCGAGCCGCCGGTTCCGAATCGGGTTTCCGATCGCCGTGTCGACGTTCTCCAAACTGGTCATCGCTCCTGCCGCCGCGTCGGTGATGGCCCTGTCCATCGGCCTGACCGGAGATCTCGCAGCGGTGTCGGCGGTTCAGTCGGCCATGCCTCCCGCGGTGTTCTGTATGGTCGTGGCGCTCGAACATGACCTCGAGCCCGAGGCGGTCACATCCACAGTGGCGTTCGCCACCATGGCGGCGCTCTTCACGCTGCCGATCGTGTTGCTGCTGACGCCGGCGCTGTCCTAGCGGATCACGCCCGGCGACCGGGAGATCGGAGCGAGCCGGTCGAGGCGCGTTCAGGGCAAGCAAGATCAGAAGGAGGAGCTCACCATCGGCCAGATGATCAGGCCGAACACACCGAGCGCGATGCCGAGGAAGGCGAGTTTGGCCACCCTGCGGACCAGACCGGACAGCACAATGAAGACTCCGAGACCGATGAGCAGTGTCGGCCAGTTGTTGGCAAACCAATCCATAGGCCGATCAGCGTACCGGACGTGTCAGCCGTCTTCGAGGATGATGACCCGGTCAGATGCCTGGATCGCCACGACCTCGCATCCGGTGACGCCGTCGGGTTCGAGCCACGGCTCCGGAAGTACGCTCCGCCGTTCACCCGGCCGAAGCTCGGGTGCCTCGGCCACGACCGTGGACCGGCCGCCGTCGCCGAGACGGACCGACACCCGGGCCTTATAGTCGTCGGTGGTGTCGGTGCCGTTCTCGAAGGTCACGAGGAATGGACTCTGGCCGTCCACCGGTAGCCGGCAGCCGACCTCGACCTGACTACCGTCGGCGCCGACGGAGACCATGATCGTGGTGCGGGGCCCGGTCACCTCGGCCGTGTCGCTGCCAATCTCCTCCTCGTCGGGTCCGCGGTCGACGATCGTGAGAGCGGCGATGATGGCCAGGATCGCGACGATGACGATGGCCAGAATCAGTGACAGCTGCTTGAGCATCGGTCCGCCTCCATCGGTGAGTCGACCCGCCGGATCGTCGGCCACCACGGCGGCGGTCGAGCAACCCGATCTTAGGCGGCCACTATCTGGCGGGCGATGAAGGCGATGAGATATCCGATCGACAGGATCATGAGGGTGATGGCCGAGCTGTACTCGTCGGCGGGATCGTTGGCATCACGATGGATCAGGATGACCACGACCTTGACCGCCACGAGAGCCAGCACACTCGGAATGCCTAACC
>JAOUGG010000014.1 GCA_029857855.1 Acidimicrobiia bacterium
GGCCCTACACGATGCGTCTCGTCTCGGAGGTGCTGTCGTCGAACGGTTCCACCTCGATGGCATCGGTCTGCGGTTCGTCGCTGTCGCTCATGGACGCCGGTGTGCCGATCAAGGCCGCCGTGGCCGGTATCGCCATGGGTCTCGTCTACGCCGAGGGCAAGTACACCACCCTGACCGACATCCTCGGAGCCGAGGACGCCTTCGGTGATATGGACTTCAAGGTGGCCGGCACGTCCGACTTCGTCACCGCCCTCCAGCTCGACACCAAGATCGACGGCATTCCCGCCGAGGTCCTGGCCGACGCGCTGAACCAGGCCAAGGAAGCCCGGATGCAGATCCTCGACGTGATGGCCAAGGCCATCCCGGCTCCCCGCGACGACGTGCGTGAGGGTGCCCCGAAGATCATCAGCTTCGAGATCCCGGTCGACAAGATCGGCGAGGTCATCGGCCCGAAGGGCAAGGTCATCAACTCGATCCAGTCCGAGACCGGCGCCGACATCTCCGTCGACGACGACGGCCAGGTCGGCATGGTCTCCATCGCCGCCACCGACCGCGAGGTGGTCGAGGAGGCCGAGCGTCAGATCCGTCTGATCCTCGACCCGCCGACCGCCGATGTGGGTGAGACCTACAGCGGTCGTGTGGTCAACATCACCAAGTTCGGTGCGTTCGTCAACATCCTTCCCGGCCGTGACGGCCTGCTCCACATCTCGAAGATCGGGCAGGGCAAGCGGATCGACCGGGTCGAGGACGTGCTCGAACTGGGCCAGGAGATCGACGTCGTGGTCGAGGACATCGACCCCAACGGCAAGGTCTCGCTGAAGATCGCCGGTGACGACAACGACTACACCGGTGGTGGCGGTCGCGGTGGCGACCGTGATCGTGGCGACCGCGGTGGCCGTGGTCGTGGCGACCGTGACCGCGGTGATCGTGGTCGCGGCGACCGTGGCGACCGTGGCGCTCGGAGCCGATCCAACGACGATTCCAACGGCAGCGGCGACGACAACGTCGCGACGTTGTCCTTCGAGGAGGACTTCGAGCCCGAGGGTTTCGGTGAGTTGGGCCCCGAGGGCGCAGCCGTCGTTCCCGACGATGACAACCGGAATCGCGGCCGCCGTGGCCGGGGCCGGGGTCGCAGCCGCAGCTAGCTGTTCAACAGCCTTCAGGCGGGCGTTGCCGCCGAATCCAACCTAACGTGAGCGTAGGGCTCGGGCTTCGTGCCCGGGCCCTACGCTTATTCCCGGAGAAGGAGTGCCACCATGCCGATTCGTGTTGGAGTGTTCGGAGCCGGAGGGCGGATGGGAAAGTCGGTGGCGCACGCCATCTCGTCAGCCGAGGGGCTCGATCTCGTTTCCGCAGTCGACCCGTCGTTCGAAGGTATCAACGTCGGCGAGGTCACCGGCGTCAGCGGAAAACACTTCTCGGTCGTCTCCTCACCCGAGTCGTTGGTGGTCGGTGGGGAGCCGGAGGTCGACGTGATGGTCGATTTCACCCACATCGACGCCGCCCGGCGCAACCTCGAGTTCTGCGCCGATCACGGCATCCACGCAGTCGTCGGCACCTCCGGCTTCACCGAGGCCGACTACGGCCTGATCCGTGAGCGGTTCACCAAATCGAACTGCCTGATCGCCCCGAACTTCGCCATCGGTGCGGTGCTGATGATACGTTTCGCCGAGCTGGCGGCGCCGTACTTCGACACGGCGGAGATCATCGAGCTGCACCACGACGGCAAGATCGATGCGCCCAGCGGCACGGCGGTCTCGACCGCCGAACGTATGGCCGCGGCCAGTGATGAATGGGCCGCCGACCCGACCCGATCGGAGACCATTACGGGGGCCCGCGGCGCCAAGGGTCCGCTCGGGATCCCGATCCATTCGGTACGTATGCGGGGGATGGTGGCCCACCAGGAGGTTCTGCTGGGGACGATGGGCCAGACCTTGCAGCTGCGTCACGACTCCTACGACCGCTCGTCGTTCATGCCCGGCGTGATCCTGGCGGTGCGCCGGATCGCCGAGGTCGCGGGACTAACCGTCGGACTCGACCGGATCCTCGACATCTAGCTCTCCCTGGTCGTCGAGATCACCGTTGTCGTAGGACGGTTCCCCGTCGGCATCGTCGCGGGTCAGCTCCATCAACGCCTGGGTTTCGCCGTGACCGCTGAAGAACTCGTTGTAGACGCTCCAGACCACGGCGATGGCCGAAATGATGAAGATCTGGATGCGGTATTCGGCGATGAACCCGCCGACGCCCTGGAGCGGTGACTCGAAAACCTCGCCCACCTGGCGAATCAGAACCAGGCGGGCGATGGTGCCGGTGATATTGAGGGCGATGAACGGCAGGAGGCGCACGCCCGTGGCCGCCGACATCGCGCAGATGATGTTGTTGGGCATCAGGAAGATCAGCGGATAGGCGATCTTGCGGAAGTACTTCTTGCCGTCGCGGATGAGCGGTCCGTAGGTCTTGCTCCGCCTCTCGGTCCAGGCGATGGCCCGGTCGCCGTACCAATACCCCAGCAGATAGTAAACCGGGTCGGACGCCACGAGTCGGGCGAAGCCGACCGCATAGTAGGTGAAGGCGTCGAGATAGATGGTGGTGAGGGTGAGGATACGGTTTCGCGGATTCAGTGCGATGAGCAGGGCCGGGTGGCGGTCGAACCACAGGGCCGTGTTGAGATCGCCGATGATGGCGGCGACCTGGGTGATGACGACGTAGCCGACGACGAAACGCACGATCCACTTACCCGGCGGCTGACCTCGCTCCAATCTCACGACTCGCAGTCTCGCAGGATCCGGCGGCAAAAACTCCCCGCTACCGTTGGGCGCACTGTGCCCTCCGTGACCTCTCCCGCTCGACCCGACGACACCGGCTTGGACGCCGATGCCGACTGGTCGTTTGCCCGACGACCGTTCTGGCTGTTCTCGCACGCCTTCGCTCTGTCGGTGGTTTTCCTGTTCGTGGTGCTCGGGTTCTGGCAGCTGAGCCGCCACGAGGAGCGGAAGGCCTCAAACGCCGTCATTGCCGAGCGGCTGGCCGCGGAACCTCTCGAGATCGCAACGGTCGACGACCTGGAGGGCGATCCCGCCGACTTCGACTACCGACCGGTCTCGGTTTCCGGAACGTTCGTCGACGACGACTTCGTTCGGGTGGTCAACCGGTCCCAGGGCGGCGTGGCCGGCGAGTATGTCGCCGGCGTCGTCGAGCTGCCGGACGGCTCCCTGGTGGCCGTGAACCGCGGCTTCGTGCCGTCGAACGCCGACCCGGCCATACGGCCGGCGCCCGATGGGGTGGCAACCGTGACCGGCTGGTTGCGCCCGTCGGTGGACAAAGGACGTTTGGGGGCCGACGACACCGGTCGGGGAGACCTTGTGCCCCGGATGAACACCGATGATCTGGCCGCCCGGCTTGGGCGTGAGCTTCCCCCTCTGTGGGTGCAGGTTTCCAGCGAGGGACCGCTCGCCGGTGGCTCGACCGCGCAGTTTCCGGATCCGGTGCCCTTGCCTGAGCTCGATGACGGTCCCCACCTCGGCTACGCGGCGCAGTGGTTCATCTTCGCCACCCTGGGGGTGCTGTTCTACGGCGCACTGCTCCGGCGCAACTCGAGAACCAGATGAGCGTTGGTGGTCTCCGCCTGCTGACCCTGCACGGGCTTCGCCTCGTGGGGCTGGCCACCGCCGACGCGGTGGCCGAGATCCATGGTCTCGATCCCGGTGCCGTCTCCGAGCAGCTGGAAACGCTGCGCATCGAGGGCCTCGTGGCCCCGGCCCGGGGTGGCGGTGGCCGATGGACGGTCACCGACGTGGGCCGCCGCCACGGCGAGGACCTGTTGGCTCGTGAACTCGCCGCCGTCTCGACCGACGATGGCGCCTCCGGCCGCTCGGTGGCGACAGCTGCGTATCACCGCTTCCTCGATCTCAATCAGCAGTTGCTTAGCGTCTGCACGGACTGGCAGATCCTCGACCGGGACCCGGTGGTGTTGAACGATCACAGCGACCCGGCCCACGACAGCGCCGTGATCGCCGCCCTCGGGGAAATCGACGACCGTATTGGGCCCGTGTGTGCTGAACTGGAGGCCATGCTGACCCGCTTTGGTCGGTACCGTCCGGGGTTCACCGAAGCGCTGCGGCGCCTTCGCCGGGGGGAAACCGACTGGCTGACGAAGCCGACGATTTTGTCCTACCACACCCTGTGGTTCCAACTTCACGAGGATCTACTCGCTACGCTCGGATTGGAGAGGGCCGCTGAAACCGCCAGGTTGAACGGCGAACCGACCATCGAGCGCCCGCAAGGGAATCCCGAGGCGAACCCCGGGATGCGGCCGCAAGCGCGATCGGGCCGGCCAATCCCGGCTCGACCGGGCCATCCCGAATCCCCGCTCATCGAAACCCCGAAAGACTCATCATGACATCCGACGCGGCATCACCGTCCACTCGCCCTCGAGCTCTGTTCGGGCCGGTCCTCACCGCGATGGTGACACCATTCGACGACAACGGCGACCTCGATCTCGACCGGGCCCAGAATCTGGCCCGCCATCTGGTGGCCAACGGCAACGACGGCGTGGTGGTGGCCGGCACAACCGGCGAATCGCCCACGATCTCCTATGACGAGCAGCGGGAACTCACCGTCGCGGTCCGGGAGGCCATCCCCGATCACACCCTCGTCGCCGGGGCCGGTAGCAACGACCTGCGCACCGCCATCAAGAACACCCACATGGCGAACGAGGCCGGCGCCGATGGCATTCTCGCCGTCACCCCGTACTACAACCGCCCGTCGCAGGCCGGCATCGAGGCCCACTTTCGGGCTTCGGCGGCCGAAACCGACCTTCCGGTGATCCTCTACGACATTCCGATTCGGACCGGTCGCAAGATCTCCGACGAGGTGCTGCTGAGACTGGCCGAGGTCGACAACATCGTGGCGGTCAAGGATGCGGCCGGCAATCCGGGCGCGTCGGCCCGGATCATCGCCAAAACCGACCTGCAGTACTACTCCGGCGACGACGGGTTGACCCTGCCGCTACTGGCGGTGGGGGCCGTTGGCGTCATCGGGGTGGCCACCCACTGGGTAGGCCGGGAGATGGCCGACATGATCGCCGCCTACACCGACGGCAAGGTGGCGGAAGCCCAACGGCTCAACGCCCTGATGCTGCCGTCCTTCGCCTACGAAACGGGGGACCTCGCCCCCAACCCGGTGCCGACCAAGGCACTGATGAACCTGATCGGAGTCCCTGTGGGACACTGTCGACTGCCCATGGGCCCCGCGCCCGACAACCAGGACGATCTTGCTCGAGCGGTTCTCGCCGATCTCGGGCGGAGCGTGTCCTGATGGCCGCTCCCGTTCGCATCTCCTTCCTTGGCGGTCTCGGTGAGATCGGCCGCAACTGTGCCGCCATCGAGGTCGATGGCCGCATCATGCTCATCGACTGCGGGCTCATGTTCCCCGAGGCCGATCATGCCGGCGTCGACATCATCCTGCCCGACTTCACGTACCTGCGGGAGAACGCCCATCGGATCGAGGGCGTGGTGGCCACCCACGGTCACGAGGACCACATCGGCGCCCTCAGTTTCCTGCTCGAGGAGATGCCGCTGCAGGTCATCGGCTCGCCGCTGACCATCGGCATGGCCAAGGGTCGAATCGGGGAGCGGGGCGTGCTCGACCAGGCGACCTTCATCGAGGTGAGCGACAACGACCGCATCCAGGTCGGACCGTTCGACATGGAGTTCTTCCCGGTCACCCACTCGGTGCCACACGGCTTCGCCACCGCCTTCCACACACCACAGGGCGTCATCCTGCACAGCGGCGACTTCAAACTCGACATGACACCGGTCGATCAGCGCCTCACCGATCTGGCCGGCCTGGGCCACCTGGCCAAGGACGACGGCATTCGGCTGTTCCTCTGCGATTCGACCAACGCCGAGTCGGCCGGTTTCTCCGAGTCCGAGACCTCGATCGGTCAGTCGCTCCAGGATCTCTTCCGGGCCCGGGAAGGTCGGCGATTGATCATCGCCTGCTTCGCCAGCCACATCCATCGGGTGCAGCAGATCGCCGATGCCGCCATCGCCACCGGCCGGACGATCGCCACCATGGGCCGCTCGATGAACTCCAACGTGGCGCTGGCCCGCCAGATGGGCCTGCTGCACATCCCCGACGCCAAGCTTCGGGCCATCGAGGATGTCGACGACGTTCCCGACGGTGACCTCTGCGTCATCTCCACCGGCTCCCAGGGCGAGCCGCTCTCGGCGCTGGCCCGTATGGCCAACGGCGAGAACCGCTGGCTGTCGGTCCACGAGGGCGACTGCGTGATCCTGTCGTCGCATCCGATTCCCGGCAACGAATCCAGCGTGTCCCGGGTGATCGACGGCCTGATCCGCCGGGGCGCCGAGGTGGTGCACTCGGGGATCGCCAGGGTCCACGCCACCGGCCACGCCAAGGCCGAAGAGCTGCGGGTCATGCACTCGATCGTGCAACCCGAGTGGTTCATTCCAGTCCACGGCGAGTACCGCCACATGGCCGAACACGCACGGTTGGCCGCCGGAATGGGCCAGCCTGCCGACAAGATCATGGTGTGCTCCGACGGTGACTCGGTGATCCTTACCGACGAGGGCCTTCGCCGAGGCGAGGAGATCCCGGCCGACTACATCTACATCGCCGGGTCGATCGGACCCCTGGACCACAGCGTGCTCATCGATCGCCGCATCCTCGGTCAGGAGGGTTTCGTCGGCATCATCGTGCCGATCTCGATCGTCGGAGCCTCGGCCGAGCTGCTCCGCGAACCGGAGATCGTAAGCCGTGGTTGGGTCGAGGGCGACGAAGGCGATCTGCTCCGCAAGGAAGCGACGCTGGCCGTCCGGGAGGCGGTGGAGCAGGCGCTGGCCGACGGCAAACGTGGCCGCGACGAGATCGAACGCATCGCCCGCCGGGCGGTCGGCCGCTTCATCAACCGGCGAACCAAACTCCGACCGATGGTGGTTCCAGTCGTGCTCGGCGCCCACGAAAGCGGCAAGTAGATCCATGACCGACCGGTTCGGTATGCATCCCGAGGTGCTGGGGACCGAGGCGATCGCCCGGTTCACCCGGCACCTGGTCGAGCTGGCCGACCCGGAGCGACTCGATCGTCCGGTCGAAACCTGTGGCGACTGGACGATGGCCGACCTGATCTGGCATCTCACCGAGGTTCAGTCGTTCTGGGCGTGGATCATCGAGAACCGACCGGCGCCGGTGGAGGCGGCGGTGATGCCCGATCGAGCCGTGCCGGCCGCGTTGCGGGCACAGCTGATCGACGCCAATGATCGCCTGTGCGGAGCCCTCGATAAGGCCCCGTTCGACGATCCGACCTGGACCTGGCACCCGGAGCACAAGACGGTCGACTTCAGTATCCGCCGCCAGACCCATGAGGCGTTGATCCACTGCTTCGACGCGGTGCTGGCCACCGGCGGTCCCGCCCCCGATGTCGGGTCCCTGCTGGCCGCCGACGGATTCGACGAGCTGGTCACCGTCATGGCCGGGGGAGTACCGGAGTGGGCCGACCACAAGCCGGGGGACCGCCTGCTCGGTGTCCACGCCGTCGACACCGGCGACCGCTGGCTGTTGGACTTCGGCACGATCAGCGGTCGCTCACCCAGGGGTACCGACTACATCGACGAGCCGACGATCGTCGTGGTCGATCCCGAATCGAGTCCGACCCCGTCAGCCGAGCTCAGCGGTCCGGCGCTCGATCTGAATCTGTGGGCCTGGGGTCGCGGCCCGATCGACGGGCTGACGATTCACGGCGACGACGACCTGGTCGCTTCGCTGCGAACGTTGATCATCGATTCGACTCAGTGATCGCCGGCGCACGCCGTGCGTCCGCTCTGGCGGTCGATGAGGTTTCGTCACTCACCGGTCCAGGCGGGCATCGGTTCTTTTCGGGTGAAGGCGCCGATCCCGGCCTCCGCGTCTCGTGACATCATGTTCTCGGCCATCACCCGACCAGTGAACGCGTAGGCCTCGGCGAGTGGCATGTCGAGCTGGTCGTAGAACGCCCGCTTGCCGATCTTGACCGCGGCCGGCGACTTGTCGGCGATCGTGCAGGCCACTTCCATCGCCGTGTCCTCCAGCGCATCTCGGGGAACGACGCGGTTGACGAGCCCCAGCTCGGCAGCTCGATGGGCCGGCACGAACTCGCCGAGCAGCAGCATCTCCATAGCCGCTTTGCGGCCGACGTTGCGGCTGAGCGCCACCATCGGCGTCGAGCAGAACAGCCCGATGTTCACGCCGGAGGTGGCGAAGGTGGCGTCGTCGGATGCCACGGCCAGGTCACAGGAGGCCACGAGTTGGCAGCCGGCCGCCGTCGCAATGCCCTTCACCTCGGCGATCACCGGTTGAGGTAGGTTGACGATGCGCTGCATCATCGCCGAGCAGGTGGCGAAAAGGTCCTGGAAGTACTGGAAGCCGCCGTCGTCATCCTCGCGCCGGGCGGTCATCTCCTTGAGGTTGTGGCCGGAGCAGAAGTGTTTTGCGGCACTGCGAAGAATCACGGCTTTGACCGACCGATCCTGGGCGATCCGATCGAGCGCCGCGGAGAGCGACTCGAGCATCGCTTCGGAGAGCGCATTGATCGTGTCGGGTGCGTTGAGCGTCAGGATCGTCACGCCGTCGTGGTCCTGTCGCAGCACAATGTCGGGGTTGTTCATCTTCACTCCTCGTTGCGGTCAGATCTCGAGATCGAGTCGGGGTTTCCAGAAGGGCCGGAACAGCTCGATTTTCGGGCACCGGTCCATGACGACCGCCAGGCCGGCGTCCTCGGCCAGTGCGGCGGCCCGGTCGTCGTAGACGCCGATCTGGCCCCACAGGACCTTGGCGCCGATGGCGATGGCCTGCTCGGCGATGCCGTAGAGCTCTTCGCTGGGTCGGAACACCTCGACCATGTCGACGGGTCGGTCGATCGCGTCGAGGGAGCGCCACACTTTGATGCCGCGGATCTCGGTCACGTCCGGGTTCGGGTTGACGGGCGCCATGTCGTACCCGATCTCGTGCAACACCCGAAGGACGCCGTAGCTGAACTTCGTCTTGTCGGCGCTGGCTCCGACCATGGCGATGGTCGTGACCGACCGAAGGACTCCGGCCAGATACTCGGAGCTGTAGTCGTAGCGGCGTTCGATGTCGGCTTCGGGCATATCACGGCTCCTTCGGCGCGGCGATGTCGGCCTTCAGTTCGTGGGGTTCGAGCGGATCGAGAAACGGGTTTCGATAGAGCTTGTCGTGGCTGTCGACGCCGACTTCGATGGTGCAGTCGGAGAGCGGGCGGGCGACGCAGAGCACGGCGTAGCCGTGGCCGATCTGGCGGTTGTTGAGCGCCACCTGCTCCTGCTGGTCGACCTCGCCGGCGGTCACCTTGGCGGCGCAGGTGATACAACCTCCGTAGCGGCAGCCGTAGGGCAGGTCGACGCCGTGTTCGAGCAGCGTGTCGAGAAGCGGCCGGTCGGCTTCCACGACGTAGGTCCGGTCCGAGCGGTTGGCGATGGTGATGGTGTGGGTGGCGGTCATGACCGGTTGCCTCACAGCCAGATGTCGCTCGTGCAGTCGCCACCCGGGTAGCGGGTTTCGTGGCAACGGCTGGGGCCGTTGGGTTCGGAGCCGAAATCGACCATGAAGTCCTCGTTGATCGTCATGCCGCCGTTCTCGGTGTCGCAGTCGATCATGACCATCACCCCGCCCTTGGTGCGGATCTCGGGATAGAACTGGTTGTCCCAGGTCGAGAACAGTGAGGTCGTGACGTAGAGTCGCCTGCCGTCGAGTGACAGCTGGAACATCTGTGGACCACCGGCGATCTCGACGCCGTTGACCTCCGGCGCCCGGCCGAGCAGGCCGCCCATCCACACCTGGCCGGTCAACTTCGGGTGATGGGGGTCGGTGATGTCGTACTGACGCATGTCGCCGTGCAGCCAGTTGTTGATGTAGAGGAACCGGTCGTCCATCGACACGAGCAGGGCCGACATCACACCGGGCAGCGGGATGGGCCACTCGGGGTGCATCTCGTTGTCGACGTCGACCGTCTTCTCCCACTGCCAGGTGTCGTCGTCGCCCTGCCAGAAGTGGATGATGTTGGAGCTGAGTGCGGCGCAGCAGAACCCGTGGGTCGAGTCGGGGTCGTGGTGGAACTTGACTTCGAGCGGAAGCAGGCCGTCCTCGCCCAGGTACATGGTCTGGATCGGTTCGCGCTTCTCGAAGTCCCAGACGTGGAGGCGGCGGCCGTACTTGAGATGACCGACCTCCTCCAGGTCGAAACCCGGCATGAAGGTGTTCGGCGCCGCCCACTCGGAGCTGATCATGACGTTGTGGCGGGGTTGGTACCAGAAGTCGTATCCGAAGGGGATGTCGCCCATCGAGTTCTCCCACCGTCCGACGATCTCGAAATCGGAGTCGAGGTGGAGGTAGCCGCCCGGTGCCTCGCCCCTGGCGTCGCCGAGGAACGAGATGATGATCTCCGAGCCAAGGCAGTGCACGGTGTGGGGGCCCGAAAGGTTCGTTTTCTCCTTGATCTCGGCCCCGTCGACGACCGTGTGGAGCCGGGGGGCACGGGGTTCGGTCGCGGTGTCGACGACGTAGATGTTGTTCGATCGCACGCCGGGGAGGAGGAGGTACTGGCGGCTCATCGACGCATCGTCGTGGCACGACGAGCAGGCGTTCCAACCGGTGTGGTGAAGCTCATCGCCGATGTTGGGCATCTCGAGGCGGTGGATCACCTGGGAATAGGTCGGGCTCTCGGGGTCGGCGTCGATCGTGGCGAGGTAGTCGGGTTTCTGGAGGCCTGTCCCGGTGTAGAGGGCAACCGTGTAGAGCAGTGTCTCCCGTGGGGCCTTGATGGCGTCGGCGGGGCTGGCGTAGCCCGGTCCGCAGCACTCGCTGTCCGATTCCGACGCTGCACTCATTTTTGAGACTCCTTTGCGCACGACCAGAGAGTTATCGTAGAGTGAGACTTCCATTCTTGCAAGGTGAGACACAAGACTTCTCACCGACAAGCTCATCGGAGAAATCTTCGTGCATCTCGAACGTTTGACGTTGATTCTGGAGATCGTCGGCCAGAAGGGCGAGGCGACCGTCGCCGACATCTGCGCCCACTCGGATCTGCCGAGGGCCTCGGCCTACCGGCTGGTGCAGGACCTCGTCGACGGCGGCCTCCTCGATCCAGTCGCTCGGGGCCGCTTCGCCATCGGCACCCGGCTCAAACGGATCACCGAAACCGACCAGTCCGATCAGCTCCTGGTGGAGGCCATCTCCCCGGTACTCCGGCAGGCCGCGGACGCCGACGGTGTTGCGTTCTTCCTGTCGCGCCTCCGTGGCCGGGCGGTCGAGATCATCCATGTCGAGACCCCCGACACCGGCGTTTCCTTTCTGCATCCCGGCCTCGGCAAGCGACCCCTGCATGCCTGCTCGTGCTCGAAGGCCGTGGCGGCGTTCTCGCCCGACGTGGCACGGGCCGCCATCGGCAGATTGCGGGCCTACACCGATGCCACACTCACCGACCCTGACGAGCTGGAGGCCGAGTTCGAGCAGATCCGCCGGCGAGGCTTCGCCGAATGCGTCGAGGAGCTCGAACGGGGCATGTGCTCGGTGGCCGCTCCACTCGGTCCGCCCGGGCAGGCGCCGACGATGTCGATCGGCGCCACCGGCTCCGTGCGGGTCTTCTCGCCGTCGTTCCGGCAACAGATGGGCGACGAGCTGATTCGCCTCACCGAAGAACTCGTCGACCGGCTGGGCTGGCTCACCCCCGAACTCCCCCTCGAATCCGCATGACACACGACCGCACGCACGACAATCGCCCGCACGGGTTCGGGTTCGGGACCCAGATCCGCAAATCGCCGTATTTTGACGCCACGGTCCGGTGGGGCGCCCAGGGCTTCTCCGTCTACAACCACATGTACATCCCGCGGGATTTCGGCGACCCCGTCCAGAACTTCTGGAACCTGGTGAACGACGCCATCCTGTGCGACGTCGCCGTCGAACGCCAGGTCGAGATCACCGGCCCCGACGCTGCGGCGTTCGTGCAGACGCTCACACCCCGCGACCTGTCCGCCATGGCGGTCGGGCAGTGCAAATACGTGCTCATCACCAACGCCGACGGCGGGATCATCAACGATCCGGTGCTGCTCCGGCTGGCCGAGAACCACTTCTGGATCTCGCTCGCCGACAGCGACGTGCTGCTTTGGGCCCAAGGTGTCGCGGTGCACGCCGGTCTCGATGTCGAGATCGTCGAACCCGACGTCTCGCCTCTCCAGCTCCAGGGTCCGAAATCGGGCTCGGTGATGGAGCAACTGTTCGGCCCGGGTATTCACGACCTGAAGTACTACTGGCTTCGTGAGGTCGAGTCGGACGGCATCCCGCTCGTTGTGTCGAGAACGGGCTGGTCGAGCGAGCTCGGCTACGAGCTCTACCTGCGCGACGGCTCGCGGGGCGACGAGCTCTGGGAGACGATCATGGCCGCGGGCACGCCGCTGGGGCTGAAACCGGGACACACCTCGTCGATTCGACGGATCGAGGGTGGCATGCTGTCGTATCACGCCGACGCCGACATCACCACCAACCCCTACGAGCTCGGGCTCGAGCGGCTCGTCAACCTCGACATCGAGGCCGACTTCATCGGCAAGGAGGCACTGCGGCGCATCCGCGACGAGGGTGTGAACCGGCGACAGGTCGGTCTCGTCATCGACGGCGAGCCGCTGGCCGGCCCCAACACGTCGTTCTGGCCGGTTCACCACGACGGTGCGGCGGTCGGCAAGGTCACCTCGGCGATCCATTCACCCCGGTTGGACCAGAACATCGCGCTGGCCATGGTTGCGGTGGCGCATGTCGGGCTCGGTGCCGAGGTCGACGTCGCCACCGACATCGGAATCCGGCGGGCGACCGTCGTCGAACGCCCTTTCTTCGATCCGAGGAAATCGCTCGCCACCACCGCAAGCGGATCGGGCCGGTAGTCCCGCCGCCGGACGGGATGGTCGGGAACGGGCCGAGGGTGCACCGCCGGGTGGGGTGATCCTGATCGTGGGGCCCACCTCGGCCCGGGCCTCTTCGGTTATGGAGCCCTCCGGTCGACCGGGGTCAAATGACTGCAGCTGCACCTCGAGGCGGTCGCCATTCTTGGGAGCGCGTCGTGTCACGACACGTCCCGTTCATGGGACCGGCAGTACGTCGACCACTAACGCTTGAGACTCCTCGCTGGAGAGGTCGTCGCCTCCCCGGTGAGAGACAGGATCATGGCGGGTGGCCACTGGGCCACTCGGTATCACCGCCAGGGCGAGGTCCGTCAGGCCACTCCAGATCGGCACGTCCAGAGCTGCATCAGGACACCCCAGAACTCGCCGAATATCGGACGTCTCGGTTGACGCGATGCTACAACGGAACCGAGCGCGTTTGCCGGGTCTGCTCGTCCCAGAGGAGCGTTGTCGTTCTTGCTGATATCGAGTAGTCCACGCTCTGGGGCCGGCGATTCCGGCTGGTGTTGCGGTGTCTGACCAAAGGATGGTCGATCGTGAGCTCCAGAGCGAGTGTGATCAGTCCTTGCAAGTTCACCAAGGAGTTCAAGGCCCAAGCGGTGCGATG
>JAOUGG010000504.1 GCA_029857855.1 Acidimicrobiia bacterium
GCCGCCTGAGTCCGAGCCCGAGCCCGAGCCTCCGTCGTCGGTCGATGCCCCGGCCACGACGAAGGTGGCCAGGAAGCCGTCACCGAGCCGCGTGTCGGGATCGCTCTCCGGGACGGCCTCGATCAGGAGGGCGTAGGTTCCGCCCGGGAGCACGGTGTCCCACTCGGCCGACTGGCTCGTGTCTGCAGCCAGAACGACCGCTCCCCGGTCGTCGGTCAGCTCCGGTTGCGAGTCGCCGGTCGGACCGGCCGTCACCTCGTGGTCGGGGATGGCGAACAGTCGACCGCGCTCGAGCGCGAACAGCGACGCCTCCCACCGGAACGGCTGGTCGAGGGCCTCGTCCTCGACGGCAATGGCGATCGACGCCGAAACCCGACCGGTCTCGTCGCCGGCAAGGCCTCGGACCGTGACCGAGCCCACCGAGCCGGCCGAACCCCCGGCGTCGCCGGCACCGTCGGACGTGCCGACGGCGCCGACGGCCACGCCAACCGCACGGGCGGCGTTGACCCGTAGCGGATTGGCGGCCTGGCCGTGAAGCTGGGGCAGGCTGTCGGCGGACGCGGTCAGGCGATCGATCACGGCGGAGGGGTTCGACGTACCGAGCGACTCGACCGCCAGCGCGGCGGCCCCGGCCACCACGGGTGAGGCCTGGCTCGTCCCACTCTGGAAGGCCAGCTGGCCGTTGGGCGTCGTCGACAGGATGTACAGCCCGGGACCGAACAGGTCGACGGCCGAGCCGAAGTTGGAGAACGACGTGCGATGATCGGTGGGGTCGGTGGCGCCGACCACGATCATGTTCGATGTGTTGAGGCTGGCCGGATAGACGGGAGCGCTGTCGAGTGAGATGCCGTTGTTGCCGGCCGCCACGACCAGCAGGACCCCGTTGACACGGGCGTAGTCGACAGCACTCGCCATCTCGGCGGCACTGGCCAGCGGCGCTCCGGGCTGGCTGCCGAGCGACAGGTTGACAACGTCGGCACCGTTGTCGACGGCGTAGCGGATGGCCATGGCGATCGACGCCGACGGGATGGCACCCCAGCGATCGGCCACCTTCAGATCCATGATCTTTGCATCCGGCGCCACACCGGCCACACCCTGACCGTTGCCGGATTGGGCGGCCACGATGCCCGAGACGTGGGTGCCGTGGGCGCTGTTGGAACCGTCGAACATCTCCCGGTCGTTGTCGCCGAAGTCCCAGCCGGAGCAGTCGTCGATGTAGCCGTTGCCGTCGTCGTCGATGCCGTTTCCGGTGGCCGAATCGCAATCCTCACCGGGGTTCACCCAGGCCGCGTTGACCAACTCGGGGTGGGACAGGTCGACACCCGAGTCGACGATGGCCACCACTGCCCCCTCACCCGTAGCGCCGAGCCGGGCCTCGACACCGTCGATGTCGGCGTCCGGCGTCTGCTCGACATTCGGCAACGACGAGGCGCCGCTCAGGTTGGTACCGGTGTTGTCGAGCGTCCACTGGTAGGGCTCGTACGGGTCGGCGGTGAAGGCGAGGAACATTTCCTCGGTCACCGTGACCCCGAGATCGGTCAACTGACCCAGTTGCTCGGGCTCGGAGGTTCGGACGGCGAAGCTGCCGTCGCTGATCGCTTCGACCGATTCCACGCCGGGAAGACCGGCAAGGGTGTCGGCCATTGACGGCTCCCCCGTCCCGCCGTCGCCACCTCGTCCGGCCCCCTCGCCGAGGGCGGTGAACACACCATCACTGTCCAGATAGCCGAGCAGCCCGTCGCTGACCACGATCCGTTCGGCCTCGTCGGGCAGCACATCGAGAAGGCCACCGCCGGCATCGGCCGAATCACCGGAATCATCGGTCGGCGCCGGGGCCACACCATCGGAGTCGGACCCGGCACCGGTGCTCGATTCGGACTCTGCCACCGTGGAGGGGATGGTGACGATGAACCGTTCCAGTCCGTCGCCGGGAAGCACGGGCTCGGGCGCGGACATTTCCAGAAGCGGTGGAGCAGGCGGGAGCTTGCCGTCGGCCGAACCGGGGTCGAAGTCCAAGGCGACGACAGCACCGCCGGCGGCGATGGCTGTTGCCAGCAGCCCGGCGGAAAGCCTCTTCCGTGTGGTCATCGGTCTCCTCGGTGGTGGCGATCGGCGACCGTGACAGGCCGGGCCGACGGTTGTTGCGCCTGATGTATCGTCCGCCTCATGGTCGTCGTTGAGAAAACTTGGTGATCTGCCCACCGCCGTGGTTCGTTCGGCCCAATCGGCTCAGGGTGAACGGTGGCTCCCGAGCGCCTCCCACATAGGCTCGATAGGCATGTCTCCGACGCCCTCCCCTGCTGAAGACCCGGTCGATGCGGTCCTGATCCTGTCGTTCGGAGGCCCCGAGCGGCCGGAAGACGTGATGGAGTTCCTCCGCAACGTCACCCGGGGCAGAAACGTCCCGGACGAGCGGCTGGCCGAGGTGGCCGAACAGTACGCACTGTTCGGCGGACGGTCGCCGATCAACGATCAGTGCCGCGATCTGGCCGCCGCCCTCGAGGAGCGCCTGGCCGCCACCGATCACGACCTCCCGGTCTACTTCGGAGCGCGCAACTGGCACCCGTTCGTCGCCGACACGGTCCGCCGGATGGCCGACGACGGCGTGCGCCACGCAGCGGTGTTCGTGACCTCGGCCTTCGGCAGCTACTCCGGCTGCCGCCAGTATCGGGAGGATCTCGCCCGGGCCCGCGCCGAGGTCGGCCCCGAGGCACCCGAGCTCACCAAGCTGCGCCTCTTCTACAACCACCCCGGGTTCATCGATCCGCTGGTCGACAACCTCGCGGCCGGGCTCGATCGACTGGCGGACCGGAAGGCCGTCCGGGTTCTGTTCAGCGCCCACTCGATTCCGGTGTCGATGGCGGCCGGTTGCGACTACGAAGACCAGTTGGCCAACGCCGCCGAGCTGATCCTGGAGCGGCTCGAGGCCCGAGGCCAGGACCGCCCCGACCATGACCGCCCCGAACATGACCGCCCCGACCATGACCGCCCCGAACATGACATGGTCTTTCAGAGCCGCAGCGGTCCCCCACAGGTGCCGTGGCTGGAGCCCGACATCAATGATCATCTTCGAGCTCTGGCCGCCACCGATGATCCACCCGACGGGGTGGTGGTCGTTCCGCTCGGTTTCACCAGCGAGCACATGGAGGTCCTGTTCGACCTCGATACCCAGGCGTCGCAGACGGCGGCGGAACTGGGCCTCGCCTTCGATCGGGTGCCGTCGGTCGGCACCGACACCCGTTACGTCGACATGATCGTCGGTCTCGTCGATGAGATCGCAGCGGGGGTCACCCCGGTGGCGATCGGCGCCCACGGACCCTGGCCGTTCGCCTGTCCGGACGGGCACTGCGCGCCGCCCCAGCGACCCGCCCGCCGGCCGGCCTAGCGCAGCGCCGGTCGAGTCCGGCTGGCCTCCCAGCGGGCGATCTCGTGGCCCATCGGCGTCGACGGTGGGCCGTCGGTGAAGGTCCACAGCTCGCGGGCGATGGCCTGCCAGTTGGCCGTGGCCTCCAGCTCCGCGAACCATCCCATCAGGCCCAGCG
>JAOUGG010000015.1 GCA_029857855.1 Acidimicrobiia bacterium
GAATTGGCAGCAATCCCGCGCACCACCAGCGCGAAATCCCTACCTGATCCGCTCCGGCCAAACCCACCCAATAGTCAATGGCTTGGCCCGCAGGCGCGGAGTGCGGCACCATGGTGGCCATGTCGCAGCCCTTGAACAGCACCATGCAGCATTTTCCGCTGACGGTGTCCTACATCTTTCGCCACGGCCGCACCATCCACGCCGACTCGGCGATCATCACTTGGACCGACGAGGGGCCGGTGTCGGCAACCTACGCCGAGGTGGCCGACCGGGCCGATCGTCTGGCCGCAGCACTGACGCGGCTCGGTGTCGGCGTCGGCGACCGGGTGGGGACCTTCTGCTGGAACAACCAGCACCACCTCGAGGCCTACATGGCCGTCCCGTCGATGGGTGCGGTACTCCACACGCTCAACATACGCCTGTTCCCCGAACAGCTGGCCTATGTGGTCAACCACGCGGCGGACAGGGTCATCATCGTCGACGGCTCGTTGGCTCCCCTTCTGGCCAGGGTGCGCGACGAGCTGAGGACCGTCGAGCACATCATCACCGCGGGCGCCGGCGACTTCGCCGGCCTCGGCGAGACGCTCGATCTGGATGAACTGCTCGCCGCCGAGGATGGCGGGTTCGAGTACCCGGAGGTCGACGAGTGGTCGGCCGCCGCCATGTGCTACACGAGCGGCACGACCGGCAACCCGAAGGGTGTCGCCTACTCCCACCGCTCCACCTATCTCCACTCCTTCGGTGTGAACGCCACCAGGGCGCTCGGCCTCACGATGGACGATCGACTCCTCGTGATCGTGCCCATGTTCCACGCCAACGCCTGGGGTATGCCCTATGCCGGCTGGCTGACCGGAGCCGACATGGTCATGCCTCAGCAGTACCTACAGGCGGCGCCGCTGGCCAAGATCATCGAAGCCACCAGACCCACCTATTCCGGTGCGGTGCCGACCGTGCTCAACGATCTGCTCCATAACCGGCCCGACGCCGACCTGAGCTCGATCCGGGAGATCGTGTGCGGCGGTTCGGCCGTACCCGCCAGTCTCATGAGGGCCTACGACGACGTCTTCGGCGTCACCGTGGTGCAGGGATGGGGCATGACCGAGACCAGTCCACTGGCCGCCGTCGCCCGTATTCCCTCTGGCGTCGACCCGGCCGATGCCATGTCGTGGCGGGCCCGGACCGGTCGGGTTCTGGCGGGTGTCGAAGTGCGGATCTGCGACGACGGCGGCAACGAACTGCCGTGGGACGGCGAGGCCCAGGGCGAGATCGAGATCCGAGGTCCGTGGATCACGGGCAGCTACTACCTCGACAACGACGACGAGAAGTTCCGGGACGGCTGGCTCCGGACGGGCGATGTCGGCTCCGTCGAGCCGAACGGCTTCATCCAGATCTCCGACCGGGCGAAGGACGTCATCAAGTCGGGCGGTGAGTGGATCTCGAGCGTGGATCTGGAGAACGAGTTGATGGGGCACCCCGACATCGTCGAGGCTGCCGTGGTTGGCGTACCCGACGACCGGTGGGACGAACGGCCACTGGCCTGCGTCGTGCTCGCCCAGGGAGCGGCGCCCGACCCGGCCGGGCTACGGGCCTTCCTCGAACCCAAGGTGGCGAAGTGGTGGCTGCCCGATCGGTGGAGTTTCATCGCCGAGGTGCCGAAGACCTCGGTCGGCAAGTTCGACAAGAAGGTCCTGCGCCGCCAGTTCGCCGACGCCGAGCTGGAGGTCGTCGAGACCTGATCCGCCGGCAGGCAACGCGTTGCCGTTCGTTCAGTTCGAACCGCCGGTGATCCCCGCACTGTCGACGAACACGAAGAGCGCAATGGTCAGCAGCACCGCCAACAGCGCCAGCAGTATCCACTGCAGCGTGGCCCACCGATTGTGCCGAGCCCGTTCCGATGCCGATCGCTTCGATCGCGTTGCCACAAGTCCCCCTTGCCGCTTGTCGATTGCCGATTTGTTGCGTGAAGATCTCTGAAACACCCAGGGTAGCGAGGGATTTCACCGTCTCGGGTCCACCGCTCAACCCAGAAGATCCCGAGCAACGCTCAACCAGAGGTTGGTCGTCAACCGCAACGACTCGACATCGATCCGCTCGTCGTGGCCGTGGAACCGCCGGCTGAAGTCGCCGGGATCCAGGTCCGGGCTGAACAGACCGGCTCCGTAGGCCACCGCACCCATCTGCCGGTACACCCTGGCATCGGTAAATCCCACGCTCATGCCCGGATTGAGGCGGGCCGACGGGAACTCGGCGGCCACTCCCCGCTCCAAGGCCTCCCACAGCGGATTGTCGCTACGCGAGATCGACGCCGGATCGTTCATGATCACATCCACGTCGACCTTGTTCCACAGGTCGCCGAGCGCCTCCCGGAGATGTCCGGTGACCGACTCGGCGTCCTCGCCCGGCAGGGTTCTGATGTCGACCTCGAGATCGACCGTGTCGGGAATGACGTTGGTCTTCATACCACCGCCGTCGACGACGTTGGCCGAGAACGTGGTGTGGGTGCAGGCATGGAGAAATCCGGCCGACCCGGCATGGGGAAGGGATGCGAGCAACTCGTCGATCCGATCCTGGTCGCGCAGGGCGCCCTTCAGCTCGTCGTCGACGTTCAGGAAGTCGACCTGACCCGACCACAGCTCGGTGAATCGGGCCGGTGGCCGGTAGTCGGCCAGCCGCTGCACAACAGCCGCAGCCTTGACCAGTGCATTGTCGGTGCGAAAGGGCATCGAGCCGTGACCCGGGGTGCCGGTCACCCGAAGCCTTCGCCACGCCACCCCTTTCTCGGCGACGTTCACCGTGACGGCGGGGGCGTCAGGTGAGCCACCGTGGAGCCCGCCGTTCTCGGTGAGGACGTAGTCGGCCGCCATGGCGTCACGGTGGTTGTCGGCCATCCACTGGGCGCCGTACGCCGAACCGGCCTCCTCGTCGGCGACGGCGAAGTAGATGAGATCGCCGCTCGGGCGAAAGCCCTCCCTGGCCAGCGTTGTGAACGCCACCGCCATCGACGAGGTGATGTTCAGCATGTCGACCGCTCCCCGACCCCAGACCTCGCCGTCGATCAACTCACCACCGAAAGGATCGTGTGTCCAGCCGTCTGGGTTGACGGGCACGACATCGGTGTGACCCATCAGACAGAGGCTCGGGGCGTCGGGGTCCCGTCCCTCGATGCGTGAAACGATCGAGACACGCCCCGGGTGGGCCTCGAACCGCTGAACCTCGAGACCCGACTCCTCCAGTACCGATGTCAGCACGTCGGCGTTGCGAACCTCGTGCCCGGAGTCGGCGTGACCGTCGTTGACACAGGCGTTCCGAATGAGTGTCTGCAGCAGTTCGACGGTTTGCGCCGTCGTCGAATCCGTCATGCCGCCACCTTAGTCACGCGCCGGCCGGGTGAAGCCAGCCTTGTCGCCATGTCCATCACCACCGGACCGGGGTATTTCTTCCCGCCGGGCACCAAGAACGGGCGGAACCTTGTCGAACCTACTAGATTTACGCCCGGTGGGTCCGCACTACAAAGGCTGGATTCACGCGACCACCCATGACACCAAGCGCTGCCTCGTCTTCCGATCCCCAGAGTCTACTGCGTCCCGAGTTCTATCTGCTCGGGCCCGTCTCGGCGTGGATCGACGGCGCGGCCGTCTCGCTCGGCGGCCCCCGACAGGCCGCCGTCTTGGCCCGCCTGCTGCTCACCCCCCGTCACGTCGTCTCCCTCGACCAGTTCGTCGACAGCATCTGGGACAACAGGATCCCCAGTCGACCTGACGTCGCGATACGCAGCTACATCTCGAACCTTCGACGCCTCATCGAGCCCGACCGTAAACAGCGGGGTCACGACAGCATCCTCACCAGTGCGTCGGCCGGTTACCGCCTCGACCTCGAGCCGTCGCAGATCGATTGGGTCCGTTTCGAACGCGCGGTCAACAACGCCAGAGCGATGCTGCACAACGGCGAGTACGCAGCGGCAACCGGTGAGCTGAGGGGCGCCAACACGCTGTGGCAGGGTGAGCCGTTGTCGGGTGTACCCGACTCGGAGTTCTTCTCGGCGCATCGCAACCGTCTCGAGGAGCTGCGGGCCGTCGCCCTCGAGTTCATGTACGAAGCGCAGCTCGGCCGGGGCGACCATCTCTCGGTTGCCGCGGACATCGAACAGGCCATCGCCGGACATCCGTTCCGGGAGCGGTTGACCGAGCTCGGCATGATCGCCCTGTACAGGTCCGGCCGCCAGTCGGCTGCGCTGGCGCTCGGCCAACAGCTTCGGCAGCGTCTGGTCGACTCGCTCGGCATCGATCCCAGTCCTCGCATCGCCAACATCGAACTCCAGATTCTCAACCATGACCCCCAGCTTCGGGAGCACCGACCCGATCCCGGACCGTCGCCCGGACCGTCGTCGAGGGGCAACGGCGGCTACGGCTCCGACGTGCTCGACGGGATCGATGGCGCCAACCCGGGTGGACGAGCGCTCGGCCACGACGACCTCGGCACACCGGCTGGAACACGGTCGGCCCGGATAACCGGGCAGTGGTTTCTCCGGCGACCCACCGACGGGGCCACGATCTTCGGACGGCATGAGGAGCTCGCCGAGATCGCCGCGCTGCGCGACCGTCTCGACGACGGTCGGCTGGCGGTTGCCGTCATCACCGGCGAACCGGGAGTGGGAAAGACCGCCCTCATGACCGAGGCGGCCAGGAGGCTGGCCTCCGATCGTGTACCGGTGACGACCGCGGTCGGCACCGAGTTCGCCGCTCCGAAGTTCTGGTTGTGGCGTCAGGTCGTGGCGGACCTGGCCAATCGCAAGCTGGGACCGGCGGTCGCCGACAGCCCTCGTGATCAGGCCCGATTCGCCCCGCTCCACGCGCTCGGCCCGAACATCGAAGGCGCCCTTGGGCTTGCCCCACCTTCGAGCGGAGCAGGCTACGACGACGAGGCCGTGATGATGGCGATCGTCGACTACGTCGGCGCAGTCGGCGAAGCGACGCCCTTGATCGTCGTCATCGACGATCTCCACCGAGCCGACCAGCGATCCGTCGACACCCTTCGATATCTGATCTCCCGTCTCGGCCAGCTTCCGATGACGGTTCTCGTGGCCTGGCAGCAGGCGACGTTGCCACCCGAGCAGCCCCGCGGCCTCCGTGATCTGGCCACCTTGCCCCATGTCCTGCGTGTTGGGCTGGCCGGGCTCGATCTGACGGCGATCTGCGAACTCGCCGATCAACTCGACCAGCGCCTGGAGACCGCCGAAGCGCATGATCTGCGAGAGGCCACCGCAGGCAATCCGGCCCTCATTCAGGAACTCCTGCGCCGCCGGCAATCCGACGCCGGTGCCGACGGCGACACCGGCCAGCCGCTCCAGGAGTCGACCGTCGGCCAGATCGATCAACTGGGCGCCGCCGCCGATTGGATCCTGGCGGTTGCTGCCACCTTCGACGGTTCGTTCGCGCTCAAGTGGGTGGCCGACCTCGTCGAATCACCGCCGTCGGACTCGCCGCAAAGTGTTGTCGTCGATCGGGGCCACTGCCGCGACATCATCAGAGCGGCGGTCTCCCAGGGGTTCCTGGTCGAGCTGCCCGACAGCGGCTGGTTCGAATTCAGGCATCGGATCATGCGCGAGGCCCTCGTCGAAACCCTCCTCGCCGTCGACCGGGCCTGGCTGCACGGCCACATCGGTCGCAGGTTTCTTGCCGAGGGCGACCGCCTCCGAGCGCTGTGCAACCTGGCCGCCGGTGCCAAGTCGGCCGACCGCACCGACGCCCTCGAACTCGGTCTCCGCCTGTCGGGTGCCGGTCCCGGGTTCGTCAGTCTCGGCGACGAGCATCTCGGTACGCTCGAATCACTCGCCCGAGCGGAGATCCATTCGGCCGAGTCCCGGAAATCGCCGGGTCCGCTCACCTGTCAGGCGGCGATCTTCCTCGGTTGGCGGGCCAACCAATACGGCGACCGGGCGACCGGCCAGCGGTGGGCCCGCTCGGCGCTCAAGCTGGCGTTGGCCGTCGTGGCCCCGCTCGGGCGCAGGTCGGCGAAGAAGTCCACGAGTAACGACCGGGATCTGCATCAACTCGGTGTGGCGGCTCTGAACGTCGCCGGCTTCTCGCCCCACCCCCAGCCCGGTGGCCGTCTCGTGATCGACCGGGATCGCGAGACGCTGGAGCTCCTGGAGCGAGCGGTCAGCGTGCTCCCGGCCGAAAGCGAGGCGCTTCCCGTTCTCGAGATCGAGCTGGAATGGCTGAGCGGCTCGTTGCGGCCGAGCAACGCGTCGCTCAAAAAGGCCAAGAGCCTCGTCGAGCAGGCCAGGGGAATCGACAAGCCCCTGGTCGCCGCAATGGCCACCCAGACGTTCCTGCGTCGGTTCGGCCGGGTGATCCCGACCAGCACCCGCATCGACTACGTCCACCGGGTCCTCGACGAGGACTCGAACCTGAGCGAACGCCTGATGCTGGGATTCGTCGAACATCAGGCGCTGCTGGAGCTCGGCCGTCTCCATGAAGCCGCCTCCCTCGTCCGTGGTCTGTGGACCGAGGCCAAGACACTCGGCAGCGAGGTCGACATCGGTGCCGCCCGGGTGCTCACAATCCGCCACTACCTCTGGACGGGCGAACTCGGCGAGGCCGAGCAGAGGCTCCGCAACCACACCTGGGCCGATCGACCGACACCGGTGGATCTCGCCGCCATTCAGGTCGAGCAGCGAACCGAGCTCGGGCGTCTCCTCGCTCAATCGGGCCACTTGGAGGCCACCAATCGGGAACTGATCCGATCGACCATGGAGCCGGCGACCAAAGCCGCCCTGCTGTGCCAGGTCGGTGATCTGGATCGGGCGCAGGAGTTCCTCGATCTGGCGGTGGAGCGCATCACGATCGGCCGATCACGGTCGGTCGACGAGGCGGCCGTGGCTCGGGTGGCGACAGCCGCCTCGGTGCTTCAACGTCCCAGCGTGGCGGCGGCTGTGCTCTCCATGCTCGAGGATCTCGGCGACGAGATGTTGGTGACCAACAACAACTCGATCCTGCTCGGTCCGGCCAGCTACTACCTCGGTCTGGCGGCCTCGACCGTCGGGAGCCGCACGCTGGCCAACGAGGCCTTCGACCGGGCGGTGGCCAGCGCCCTCTCCAGCGGTGGAAAACCGCTCGCCGTCCAAGCCCTGGTGGCCCAGGCCAAGCAGGCGGCCGACTACACGGACCGGGACGAGGTCGAGACTCTTCTGCGTCAGGCCAAGGAACTGGCCGTCGGACTCGACCTCGGATGGCTCGATCGTCAGGTGATCTGAGCCGTTCAGAGACATCGCCCGCCTGTGCGTTGGGCGAAACTGCTCACAAACCATCCAATCGGCTTCCAATGTTTCTGCAAGATCGGTGCTGCATAGTACATATCAGCGCATCGGCCCTTTCCGCCTGCTGGACCGATCAGGGCAACTCGAGATCCGCCGCATATTCGTCTGCCCGCCGCGCTAAAGCCGGACCCGGTTGCTCACCATTCAAGGTCAGTCACCGGGTCCGGCTCTTTTTCCTTTTTACTCATCCGGGGCCGTGATCAGGAAGAGGTTTTACCCACTCAGTTTGCTCTCGAACGGGCCGAAGTAAAGGAAGAACCACTGCTCTGCCTGAGAATCCCGATGCCAGACCCAGCCTCACATCCTCCTGCACGTCCCCTGAAGATGCGTAATCTTCGAGCTGGACGAACGGCCGTGCCGACCAAGGTCGCCGAGCCGGAGGTCCCGCCGATCACGAGCGGAACGGTCGACACGCTCGATGAGTGGCATCGCTCCCTCGACCATGCAATCCGAGACCGGATGTCGTCGGGCGCCAACATCGCCGTCTTCACCATTTCCCTCCGACGCCTCGACCTGACGCGCCGCTCGGAAACGACCCCTCGACCCAACGACACCGACATGGCCGCCCTGGCCTTGTCCATCGCCACCTCGATCGATCCTCGATTGGTCGTCCACATCACCGCCCCCGACGAACTGGTCGGCTTCATGGCCGACAGCGGACGGGTCGAGGCGGAACGGATCATGGGGCGTCTCCTGGCCGGCCTCTCCGGAATTCTCACGAACGGTCCGGACACACTCGCGGTGGCACCACAGCTCGGAGCGGGGTTCATCGGCGACAACATCACCACCGGTGAGCTGGCCCTCGACGCCGCCAACGTGACGTTGACCCAGACGACGAGGGCTGCGCCCTTCCTCATCTACAACGACTACGTGCACCAGCGGATCGTGCGCGAACTCCAGACCAGGGAAGCGCTTCCCGAAGCCGTCGCCGCCAACGAGATCTCGCTCGCCTTCGAACCCCGTGGAACGACCAGCGGCGACCGGTTCGTGGGCATCGAGGCCTTCGCCCGCTGGGAACACACCAAGCTGGGCACCATTCCGCCCCCGGAGTTTCTGCGCATCGCCGACGAACTCGATCTGATGGTGGAGATGGGCCACCGTCTCCGGGACCGGGCCGCGGGCTCCGCCGTTGCGTGGTTCCGCAACGGTTGGCTGGCCGAAGGCACGCTGTGGCTGAACGTGTCGTACAGCGAGTTCTGTCATCGAGGTTTCGCCGCTTCGATGGGAGAGCTGCGAAGCCGCTATCCCGAGGTGAAGCTTGGTATCGAGATCGACGACAGTCCTTTGCTCGACGAAGCGGTCGTCACGTCGATGCTGGAGCCGGTACGCAAGCTCGACGTCGAGATCGCCCTCGACAACATCGGTTTGACGACGATCTCACTCGGCCGCCTCCAGCGCCTCCCGCTCAGCTCGATCAACCTCAGCGGGGCGATCGTTCACTCCCTGGTGAGCGACACGGTCTACCAGCACCTCGCAACGACCGTGTGCGAGATCGCCCACAGCCGGGGAATCGTCGTCACGGCGTGCCAGGCCGAGACCCGTGAACAGCTGGCTGCGGCCCGCTCCCTCGGTATCGACCACATTCAAGGACACGTCCTCGCCGCCCCGGTAAAGGCGCCGCAGGTCGCCGAACTGCTCTCGTCCGGCGTGACCCCCGAAGACCGCCGAGGCCGCCGGTAAGACGGCGCCGGATGAACGTTGTGGTCGGGACGTCGGCTGCCGGGGGCTGGACCATCGCCTCAGTCGCCGGTCAGATCCTCGGCTTCGATCAGGTCACCCGCCGCGGCGAGCGCTGCTCCAAGGTTGACCGCACGCTCGTAAACGGCGGTGAAGTAGTGCTCGGAGGCATTCTGCTGACCCGACAGAGGCGGCCGGCCGAGCGACTTCACGACGGCGACCGGGTTCGTCGTGATGTTGACCCGGACATCGGCCACCGAGGGCAGGGCGTCGGGATCACCCCAGAACCTCTTGGGGTCGACGCGGCTCCTCGTCTTGGTCTTGCGGCGCCGGGTCTGGGTCCGAGGCTTGCTCTTGCTGCTACGACTGGCTCGTGCCATGGTTCTTTCCTACCGATCCGGGCTCAGCTGACCGTCGCCACGGCCTGCTCGCCGTCGACGTTCGAGTCGCAGTTGGGGTCATCCCGACCGTCATGCTCGTCGCCTGCCACTTCCTCCGCCACCTGATCGGAGGCATCGGTCGACGCCTCCGGGGCACCGGCCCAGGACAAGGGCGAGGACGAGGACGAGGACGACGGTGAGGCAGTACTCGGTTCCGAGAGATCCTCGAGCTCGGTGGCCAGCAGAAGATCGGGGTTGAGGCCGAGTGCGGCCTGGAGCTGCTCGGCGTCGAGGTCACCGACCGAACTCGACTTCGGCAGGACCATCTCGGCAATGCGCCGCTTTCCGGCCACGACCTCCTCGACCCGTTCGTCCACGGTACCGGGGCAGACGAGCCGGTGACAGATCACGGTGTTCTTCTGACCGATCCGCCACACCCGGTCGCGAGCCTGATCCTCAACAGCCGGGTTCCACCAGCGATCGTAGAGCACCACATGACTGGCCGCGGTCAGGTTCAGCCCGGTTCCACCCGCCTTCAGCGAAAGCACCATCGCTCCCGCATCGGTCTTGGCCTGGAACTCCTCGACCATACGGTCGCGGGCCCCGCGGCTCAGACCACCGTGATAGCAGTTGATCTTCTTGCCCGTGCGGGCCGAGAGGTACTCGGCGAGACGCTCACCCCAGGTGGCGAAGTGGGTGAAGATGAGCATTCGCTCGTCGGCGGCGAAGACGTTCTCGACGATCTCGTTGAGCCGGGCCAGTTTGCCCGAGCGACCGTCGAGCGGGTCGTCGTCGTGCTGGTAGGCGGCTGGATGGTTGCAGATCTGCTTGAGTGCGGTGATGGCGGCCAGAACGGCGCCCTTTCGCTGGGGACCGTCCTCCGAGGACGCCTCTACAACGAGGGTGTCGAGCACCGCCTGATAGAGGCCGATCTGCTCGGGGGTCATGGCGCAATGGTCGAGCTCGTCGATCCGGTCCGGCAGCTCGGCCGCGATCGACGGTTCGGCCTTGGTCCGGCGGAACACGAGAATGCCGTTGAGGGCCCGCAGCGCCCGCTCCGCCGTGTCCTTGACGTCTCCCGTACTCGACAGCTGGGCGACGAAGGCGGAACGACCGCCGACCAGGCCGGGATTCGTGAAGTCCATGATGGCCCAGAGATCACCGAGCCCGTTCTCGATCGGCGTTCCGGTGAGGGCGACCCTGGTGCGGGCCGGCAGCCGACGCAGCTGCTGGGCAGTCTCCGATGCCGGGTTCTTGATGGCCTGGGCTTCGTCGAGGACGACCTTGTCCCATTCGATCTCCTCGAGCTCGGCGATGTCACGTACGGCGGTGCCGTAGGTGGTAATGACCAGATCGACGGCTTCCACGGCCTTGGCCACCTGCTTGCCCTCCGCCCGGTTGGGGCCGTGGTGGACCAGCACCTTCAGACCGGGTACGAACCGGGCGGCCTCGGCGGCCCAGTTGCCGACGACGGCCGGCGGAGCGATGACGAGTGCCCGTCCGGGGCGTTCGGAGACCTCGATGTGGGCCAGGACCGTCGGTGTCTTGCCGAGACCCATGTCAAGCGCCAGACAGCCGCCGAGACCAGCGCTGTCGAGGAATTCGAGCCAGGTTCTGGCTTCGGCCTGATAGCTCCGGAGTTCGCCGGAGAAACCTTCGAGCGTTGTGGGCGGATCCTCGGGGAGGTTCGCCGCGCTCTGCAACAGGTCGGCGGCCCAGCCTTCGCCGGCCAGCGAGACGCCGCCCGGGAATGGTGTGCCCTCGAGACCGAGGGCGTGGCGCAACATGTCGGCGCCGGAGAGTCGGGTCTTGTCGGCTCGTTCGGCCAGTGCGGCCGCGGCCTGGGCCAGATCGGCCTGGTCGAGTTCGACCCATTGGCCCCGTGACTTGATGAGCGGACGGGCCTCGGCGGCCAGCGCGCTGATCTCCGCCGCGGTGAGCTCGATGTCGTCGAACACCACCGACCAGCGGACGTTGGCCAGTTGCTGGGCCCCGACCACCGACTCCTGGGCCTCCTCGGAGGTGAGTCGGAGAGCGGGCGACGGCCTCTTGCGTGACAGCGCCGGGGCTCGCACATCGTAGCCGGCGGCAATTAGCACGCGACCCTCCACCGTCATCAACTGCCAGGCTTCGTCCTGACTGAGAACGACCTCGCCCCGACGGCGAGCGCCAGGTCGGAGGAGTTCCGGATACAGGCGTTCCAGTCGGATCAGTTCCTGTTCGACCTCTTTGCGCCGGCTGTTCGACGAGTTGACCATCACCTGTTCGACCGGCAGCAGCCGACCCTCGGTGTTCGGGGCGAGAACGGCCAGGTACCAGGCGTTCGATTCATCCGGCGGGTCGAGTTGGATGACGAGCTTGAACTTCTGGTTTCCACTGACCGGTTTCGACCACTGGTCCATGCGGCGGGCCAGTTCCGAGCCGAGACGGCTTGGGGCGAGGAACGGTGTTCCGTCGAGCAGGGCGAGGAACGCCTCGGCCACTTCCCCCTTGGATGCCGGGTCGGGCGGCGGAGCGGGGACGTCGAGGCGGCTGGCCGCCTCGTGGCAGATCGCACTGATCAGGTCGGACAGCACGGCCGCGGTCATCGCCGAGGCGTCGGGACGGCTCTCGATGACACCGACCGAACCGGGGAGACCGTCGCAGAGCGCCTGGTGCTCCGCCTGGTCGACCAGAGCCGGAGCCCAGCGAACCTCGAACGGCGAACTGGTTTCGGTTCCCTTGGGCGTGTCTGCGGATCGACGTGCCTTCTTGACCTGTGGAACCATTCGGCCCTGAGCGACGAGGCGAATGGCCAGCGTGGTGACCAGACCGATCCAGACGGCGCTCGGGCCGAGCAGCGCCGGTTCGATGTCATCCGGATCGCGGTCGGCGGCGGAAGCGAGCGACGCCAGCCAACCGAGGCAGGAGCCGATGGGGGCCCACACGGCCGGTGCGCGACCCTGGTTCGGGACCTTGATCGAGTTGTAGGTCTCCCACCCGATCGACTCGGCACCCGCCGCCGTCAGCATGCTCATGAGTTCATCGTTGTCGACGGCCTCGGCGTCGTGCCCGGCCGCCCAGGCCACGACACGCCCGGGGGTCCAGGCCAATTGGAGCTGCGCCACGCCCGTCGTCGCCGGTGGCTCCGGCTCGACTTCCGGCTTGAGCTGCTCGGCGTCGGCGGGTTCGGCCTGGCCGACGAGCTGGGTCAGCACCTCATCGATACATTGCCACTCCCGTTCGAAGTCGGCGACCACCAGCGCACGCTCGTGACTCTTGAGCTCACGATTCGCCCGGTCGATTGCCAGTGCGGCGTCGTCGAGCAGGCGAAGCAGGGCCGCGACCCATGGCTGCTGGTGGGTGTTCAGCAGAACCATGTCGTCGGCCGTGGCCACACCATCGAGGTGGGCCTGAACAACATCGAAAAAATCGCTCGACGAAACCGGGAGAGGTCCCGCAGTCATAGTGGTCGTCGTCATCTCCAACAAATCTGTAGCGTGGCTGGGAGCGCACGGACGCTGCGAGCCTGGGCCGCATTCGCGCCACCGCTTGCATCGCACTCGTGGATGACCCTTCCAACCAACCGGGCGATCATCTTCACGAGCCGACGTCATGGCCTGCAGCCGACGGGCACGATCTCCTGTCACCCGTCTTCGTAGCTTAGCGCCCATTCACACCGTTCGCCACGATTGTCGGCGGGCTTAGGTACTGATTTCCTCGATTCCTGTCGGCCGTCCGGCCGGCGCCATTAGCAAACCGCTGTCACCCGGCACCGACGGCACCGACCGCGGTCGCTCACGGCATCAGGCGCTGTTGCCGAGGTCGACGTGATACGCCTCGTAGATCAGATCTGCGCCACGCTGGCGGTGCCTCGTGATCTGGCCCATCACCTCAACGGCCTCGTTGCGAACCGCAATGGCGGCGTCTTCCACCTGCTCTTCGGTCTGATCGTGTTCAGATGAGAGCTCGGCGACGGCCAGCGCCAGACGGTGGGCCGCCTTTTCCAGACTTTCGTGGTCCAGTCTCATCTGCTTGACCCGGCGATCGAGACGGGGGGCCACGGTGACGATCTCGTCGAGAATGTTGCCGGGTCCGTCGGTCTGGGCCACGTGCTCGTAGATCCTGGCCACCGCGTGATCGACGGCCATGGCCACGCGTAACCGCCATC
>JAOUGG010000505.1 GCA_029857855.1 Acidimicrobiia bacterium
TCGGTCATGCGATCTCCGTTCGCCGGGGCTCTGTTCGTCGAACAAGTAGCATGCAGTCGCCGAACGACAGGAACCGGTAGCCCTCGGCCAGGGCGGTGACGTAGAGCTCACGCCAGCGCTCACCGATAAACGCGTCGACAAGCACCAGGAGCGACGATCGGGGCACGTGGAAGTTGGTCAGGAGCACGTCGACCATACGCCACTCGTGGCCGCGACGGATGAAGAGATCCGTGCTGCCCTCCAGTTCACCGGTGATGGCGGCCGATTCGAGGGTGCGAACCACCGTGGTTCCCACCGCAACGAGCCTCCCTCCGCGGTCGCGGGCCTCGATGAGGCGTTCCCAGACGGCCGGATCGACCCGGTAGCGCTCATGGTGCATCTCGTGGTCGTCGATCCGGTCGGTTGAGATCGGCCGGAACGTGGCGAGTCCGACGAACAGCTCGATCGTCTCCACCGCGACGCCGCGATCGGCCAGGCGCTGCAGAACCTCCTCGCTGAGGTGCAGCCCGGCGGTCGGGGCAGCGACGGAACCGATGCGGTCGGCGAAGACGGTCTGGTAGCGGTCGGGGTCAGCCAGCGGCTCGGTGATGTAGGGAGGGAGCGGCACCTCACCGTGCTCGTCGATGGCGGCCGAATCGATGGTGACCAGTCGCCGACCGTCGCCGACCGGTGCGCCGACGGTGACGACCGGCCGACCGTGGAGTTCGAGCTTGGTGCCGTCGGCCACCCGGCGGGAGGGCCGGACGAGGGCCTGCCACTCGTCGCCGTTACCCGTCGGCTCCAGCAGAAGCACCTCGACGGCGCCTCCGGTGGGTTTGAACAGGTTGAGCCGGGCGGCCAGGACCTTGGTGTTGTTGACCACGAGCACGTCACGCGGCTCGAGGAGGTGATCCAGATCGGCCACCGTTCGGTGCTCGATCCCACCGGCCACGCCGAGATCGACCAGCATTCGAGCGGCGTGGCGCGGCTCGATCGGGGTCTGGGCGATGGCGTTCTGTGGGAGGTCGTAGTCGAAGAAGTCGGTTCTCATTGCGCCGCCGCTAGTCGAAGGCGTTCATTCGAACAGCGTGGTGACCTCGGGGGCCGTTGCCGAGTCGTCGGGTGCGGCCAGGCCCAGATGCTGCCAGGCCGCACGGGTCGCCACCCTACCCCGTGGCGTGCGCAGCAACAGACCCTGCTGGATGAGAAACGGCTCGATGACCTCTTCGACCGTCTCGCTCGGTTCGCCCACGCTGATCGCCATGGTCGACAGGCCGACCGGTCCGCCACCGAACCGCTCGCACAGATTGCTGAGCAGGATCCGATCGACGTTGTCGAGGCCCCGTTCGTCGATGCCGAACTTGGCCAGCCCGTCGGAGGCCGTGACATGGTCGATGGTGCCATCGCCCCGAACCTCGGCGTAGTCGCGCACGCGGCGCAGGAGCCGGTTGGCGATCCGGGGCGTGCCACGGCTCCGGGTGGCGATCTCCGCCGCGCCGGCGGCGTCGATCTCGATGCCGAACAGGCCGGCGGCCCGGGTGACGATCCGTTCGAGATCCTCGGCGTCGTAGTAGTCGAGCCGGAAGGCGAACCCGAAACGGTCACGGAGCGGTCCGGTGATCAGGCCGGTGCGGGTGGTGGCTCCGACCAGGGTGAACGGTTCAAGGTCGAACCGGATGGAACGGGCGGCCGGGCCCTTGCCAAGCAGCACGTCGAGTTGAAGATCCTCCATCGCCGGGTACAGGACCTCCTCCACAACCCGGGGCAGGCGATGGATCTCGTCGATGAACAGCACATCGCCGCTGTCGAGTTTGGTGAGGATCGAAGCGAGGTCACCGGCCCGCTCGATCGCCGGACCCGACGTGATTTGGAGGTGGGCCCCCAGCTCGTTGGCCACGATCCCGGCCAGTGTCGTCTTGCCGAGGCCCGGCGGACCGGCGAACAGCAGATGATCCGACGCCTGCTGACGGCCGCGGGCCGCCTCCAGGATGATGCCGAGCCGCTCCTTGAGCTCGCGCTGGCCGACGAATTCCTCCAGGCTGCGGGGCCGGAGTCTCGCCTCCTCGACCTGGGGATCGTGGTCGAGATCGGGGACGGCGCCTGGATCGAGCAGTTCATCGCGGGGCATGTCAGACCCCCGACAACCTGATCAACGCCCGCTTCAGGAGCTGCCCCGAGTCGGCGTCGACGTCGACCTCGGTACCAAGTGAAGCGATGGCCGATCGGATCTCGGATTGCGAATAACCCAGGCTGATCAGCGCCTCCCGGACATCGACCAGCGGCGATTCGGCACCGTTGGCCACGGCCGCCCCCACCGGATGACCGTCGACCCCGTCGAGCACCGGCAGGACGACGGTGCTCTTCAACTCGACGAGCAGACGCTGGGCGGTCTTCTTGCCGACGCCGGGAACCTCGCACAGGGCGGCCAGGTCATCGTCGGCCAGGATTCGGGCCAGCTGGGGGACGGGGTGGGTCGCCAGCACCGCCAGCGCAAGCGCCGGGCCAACGCCATGAGCCGCAAGCAGAGCTTCGAAGGCGACCCGCTCGTCCTTGGTCAGGAACCCGAACAGCCGCTGGTTGTCCTCCCAGAAGTGGTGGTGGATGTGGATCATGACCTCGTTCTCCGACGAGAGACGTGACAGCGTGCCCGGAGTCGACATGACCCGGTAGCCGACGCCGGCGACCTCGATGGTGAACTCGGCCGTGGCCGCCCCGTCGAGTGCGATGTCGCGATCGACAATCGTGCCTCGAAGTGTTCCGATCATGGCTTCACCTCCACCAAAATCGTTGGCCCGCCGCTGCGGGACGGACCCGTCATCGGACCCCGACCGAGCCTAGCGTCGGGACCGCCGCCTGCTTGAGACGCGGATCGTACGCCAGGTGGCAGAGGGCCAGCGCCGCGGCATCGGCCGCATCGGCCGGGCGGGGCGGCCGCTCCAATCCGAGCAGGCTCTGCACCATGGCCTGCATCTGCTTCTTGTCGGCTCGACCGTCGCCGGCGACCACCGATTTCACCTCCGACGGCGAGTACTGTGCCACGACGAGACCCCGCTCCGCCCCCAACACCAGAGCCAGACCCGAGGCCTGGGCCACACCGACCGCTGTTCGGACGTTGTTCTGGAAGAAGATCCGCTCGACCGAGATGACCGCCGGTCGGAACTCGTCGAGAAGCGCCGTCAACTCGTGTTTCAGCTCGGCCAGGCGGTACGGGGTCTCCTGCTCGGGCGAGGTGCGGATGACGCCGAGGGCCCGCGCCTGCGCGCTGGCCACGCCGCGGCCCCGGCGGCCGGGAGCGACCACGGCGTAGCCGCACCGGGACAGACCGGGATCGATACCTAACACGAACACTCGTACGATGCTAGCGGAGGTCGTCGGACGGGGTGACGATGGGGGCGGCATTGGTCACCGGGGGTGCAGATCCGGGGTCGGGAAACCGCCCGGCCGAGAACCTGATTGAGTTCGTCGCTGAGATGCCGATAGACCGAACGTGCAGAGCCCCCACCTGTCGGATGTCGAGTCGACCAGCGCGGCCCCGCTGCCGAGCCTCCTGG
>JAOUGG010000506.1 GCA_029857855.1 Acidimicrobiia bacterium
TCGCTGCGGATCTGCTTCACCCACGGCGGTGGCAACTTCGCCCAGCAGCTCGGCCGGGTCGACAACGCTTGGCGGCGCCGCGACATCGTGCGGGCCGATTGCCCGAATCCGCCGTCGAGCTACGCCGAGCGGTTCAGCGTCGACTCAGCGGTCTTCGACGACGCCACACTCGGCTTCCTTGTCGGGGTGATGGGGGAGGACCGGGTGATGCTCGGCTCCGACTACCCGTTCCCGCTGGGCGAACTCGAGCCCGGCGAGTTGGTGGCCGCCTCCACCATCCTGTCGTCCGAGGCGAAGGTCAAGGTGGCGGGCGGTAACGCCGCCCGGTTCTTCGGGTTGGGCGAGCTGCCGACCGCCGGTTAGAGTTTGACGTACTCGAAGTCGACGGGTTTTTGATGGATGCCGGTTGACGGGGGAGCGACCCAGCCGGCCATCCTGCCCGGCTCCGTCACCCCGACCATCAGCGACTTCACATGCGCCCGCTCGGCGTCGGTCGGCAGCCAGTCGGCTACCGATGAGAACCAGTCCTCGTCGCTGATGAGCCGGCCGTCGGGTGAGACGTGGTTGCCACGGAAGTTACCCACGTTGCGGTGGAACCCGACATGGGGCAGTTTGATTTCGAAGTCGACGCCGGCCTTGGCCATCGTTCGGTTCCAGCGGTCGATGCCCTTCTGGCAGTCCTCGATGTAGTCGTCACGCAGGGTCTCGTTGAGAGCGGACAGTTCCGCGACCTCCTTCTCGACGATGCCCTCGTCGGTCACATCCGGCACGAACCGGGTGGTCGACTTCAGGACGTGATCATCGTCGCGGCGCTCCTCCTGGAAGCGGCCCTTGAGGCCGGCGGCGAAGTAGTTGGCGGCGTTGGTGGACGTCTCGGCACCGAACAGGTCGAGCGATACCGAGTAGTGGAAGTTGACGTACTTCTGCAGGAGGTCGAGGTTGATGCCGCCGTGGGCGTGGACGTCGTCGGTGTCGTGTTCACGCATCAACTCGATGGTGCGCTCCACCACCCGACCAACCCCGGTGGCCCCCACGAACATGTGGTGGGCCTCCTCCTTCAACATGAAATCGCAGGTGCGCGACAGCGGGTCGAAGGCGGATTCCCGCAGCGAGGCCAGCTGGTACTTGCCGTCGCGGTCGGTGAAGTAGGTGAACATGTAGAACGACAGCCAGTCCGGCGTTTCCTCGTTGAACGCCCCGAGGATGCGGGGGTTGTCGGGATCGCCCGAGTGGCGCTCCAGCATCTCGTCGGCCTCCTCTCGGCCGTCGCGCCCAAAGTAGCGGTGCAGGAGGTAGACCATGGCCCACAGGTGGCGGCCCTCCTCGACGTTGACCTGGAACAGGTTGCGCATGTCGTAGAGCGACGGGGCGGTCAGCGAGAGGTGACGCTGCTGCTCGACCGACGCCGGCTCGGTGTCACCCTGAACCACGATCAGCCTGCGCAGATTCGACCGGTGCTCACCGGGCACCTCCTGCCACACGTCCTCACCCTTGTGGTCGCCGAAGGCGATCTTGCGGCCGGGCTCGGGCTCGGCCAGGAACACACCCCACCGGTATTCGGGCATCTCGACATGGTCGAAGTGGGCCCAGCCCTCCCGGCCGACGTCGATGGCCGTGCGGAGGTAGACGGGATTGTGTTTGAACGCGGACGGGCCGAGATCCTCCCACCAGCGGATGAACTTGGGCTGCCACTGCTCGAGCGCCCGCTGGAGGCGTCGGTCGCCGGCCAGGTCGACGTTGTTAGGGATCTTGGCGTCGATGTCGACGTTGGTCATGGAGAACTCCTTGATGGATGGCGGGCTGGAATCACACGCGGTGAGGGTCGAAGTCGGGGCGGGAGCCGGTTCCGAAGCGCCGCAGCGCTCCCTCGGGCCCGACGGCATTGGGGCGCTGGAAGATCCAGTTCTGCCACGCGGTCAGGCGGGCGAAGATCTTGGTCTCCATCGTTTCGGGTCCGACGAAGCGGTAGTTGGCCTCCATGCCGGTCAGAGCATCGGGGGAGAAGCTGTTGCGCTCCTCCAACGTGAGGCGGATCTCGTCGGGCCAGTCGAGGTCGTCGGGGGCGAAAGTGATCAGCTCGGCCTCGAGTGCATCCTCGGCCAACAGTTCCTTGCCGGTTGTCTGGACGGCGGCGGCCAGAGCATCGGGGCGGCCCCAGAAGCGGGTCTGCAGGCGGGTCAGGCCGTTCGACATCGGATACCAGCCGCCCCCGGTGTCGCCGTCGGCACCGACATTGGCCGGGCTCAGGCGGATCGTGACCGGCTCGGGCGGGTTGTCGCCGCGCTCGCGCACGTCCTCCCAGGTGCCGGTGAGCATGAAGCTGCGGTCAGCGGCCAGCACGAGCTCGGCGAGGGTTCCGCCAAAGCAGCTGCCGGGTTCGATGAGGGTGATCAGCGATCGGGCCGACACGTCGATCCGCTTGAGGGTGCGGGCCCAGAACAGGCGGATCTCCCGCACCAGCCACTGGTCGGCGTGGTCGGCCAGGACCTGCTCGGCCCGGGCCACGTTGTCGAGGTCTCCGGCCGTCTGGAACACCCAGGTACCGATATCGGTCTCGTTGAGGCGGAGGTGGAGGATGGCATCGTCGAGTTCGCGGGCGCTTCGGAGCACCCAGGCGCCGGCCCCGGCCTCGAGCAGCTGCTCGGGCGTTGTCGGCTCGTCGCCGTTTGGTCCCTTGATCGTGATGGTGGCCGAGCCGGTGGATCGGTCGATGGCGACCGAGACGGTCGAGTACTCGATGGTGTCGCCGTCGATCGTGCGGTCGACGCGTGTGAGTTCGATGCCGGTGGCGTCGTCGGGCCGGTCGGATTCGGCGGCGCGGGCCTGGGCCCGGTCGGCGATCAGCTCGTCCCAACCGCTGGGCGGGGCGATGTGATCGACCAGGCCCCAGTCGACGGCGGTGTCGCCCCGGATGCCCTCGGTCCGGGTGGCGAACGCATCGGCGAGGTCGCGGCGGACATGGCGCTTGTCGACGACCCGGGTGAGTCCCCCGGTGCCGGGAAGCACGGCCAGCAGGGGAATCTCGGGAAGCGAGACCGCCGATGACTTGTCGTCGATCAGGAGGATCTCATCGCAGGCCAGCGCCAGTTCGTATCCGCCGCCGGCCGCGGTGCCGTTGACCGCGGCGATCCAGGTCTGACCCGAGTTGGCGGTTGCGTCCTCGATGCCGTTGCGGGTCTCGTTGGTGAACTTGCAGAAGTTGACCTTGTGTCCGTGGGTCGAGCCGGCGAGCATCTGGATGTTGGCGCCGGCGCAGAAGATCTTGTCGAGCCCGCCGGTGACCACCACGACCTTGACGGTCGGGTGTTCGAAGCGGAGACGCTGGACGGCGTCGTGGAGTTCGATGTCGACGCCGAGGTCATAGGAGTTCGTCTTGAGTTCGTAGTCGTCCCGCAGACCGGACTCGGGATCGACGTCCATTGTGAGCGTGGCAATGGGTCCGTCGACTGACAGCTTCCAATGGTGGTACTGCTCGGGCGATGTTCTGAAGTCGATCAGTTCGACGCTCACGGGTCCTCCCCTT
>JAOUGG010000016.1 GCA_029857855.1 Acidimicrobiia bacterium
ATCGCACCTCCTGAACCGCTGCCTCGAGCGCCACCTCGTCGATTTCGGTTCTGACCCGCGACACGTACACGCCGTCGCTCGCCAGCTCCTCGCTCAGCGCAACCGGCGACTCGGCGGCCGCCGGGCCCGCGATCAGCAGGCCGAGGGCGACGACAGCGGCGAACATCGACCACGACGCCCGTCGTCGCGACGGGTGAGACCCCGGGCGATGGTGAGACGGCGGGCGTGATAAGGGGTGCGGTGAGGAAGAGGGGTGCGGTCCGGGATCGCCCACGGCTTCAAATGTACTGGCCGTCAGCGCCGATCAGTTGACGACTGCCTTCCGCATCCTGCTAGTCGAGGAGAAAGCGGCGGATCTTGTCGAGCTGGGGATCCGGTGCGTTGAAGAACTGGTCGAAGGCCGTCGCCGACTCGTCGTCGGCGGCGAACTCGCAGCTCGACGTCGAGCCGGGGATCACCGAGGCAGCCGTTTCGGGAATCGCCGTCACCCGGGGGGCACCGGGTTCCGGTGGTGCGGCCCGGCCACCGTCGGCGATCGCCGGGGGAATGAAGCGCCCGTCGGGCAACAGCCGGCCACCGGGGTCGAGGGCTGGAGGCGGATTGGTCAGCGACGACAGGACGGTTTCGATGTCGAGATCGACGATCCGATCGAGCCGTTTGGCCCGAAGCTCGCTGGTCAGCCGGTCGACCTCCCGGCGCAACCGGTCGATCTCGGCCACGAGTTCATGCTCCTCATCGGTCGGCCCACCACCCGTCGGGAGGGTGGGCACAACCGTCGCAACGGCGCCCGATTCATGTTGACGGGTATCCGGTTCCAGAGCCACATAGGTCTTTCGGAACCTTCAACCAGTCCTTTAGCGGGCTGTCGAAAAACCGACCTCTAGCGCATCCCGTCAGGAGTCGGTGAGTTCAGTCGCCGGGGTCGAGCACGGTTTGGAGGCCCACCGGCACCGGCTCGTCGAGCTGGCTGAAGTCGCACTCGGCCGGAGTCTTGTCGGGACGCCACCGCAGCACCTTGGTCACCTCCCGGAATCGTCCGTTCAGGGTGCTCCCGTATTTGACCTCCACCACCTTCTCGATACGCAGTGGCACCCACGAGTGATCCTTCTTGCCGCTCCACCGGTTCGGCGCACCGGGCATTCGGCCATCCTCGGCGGCATGGGCCTCGGCGTCGGCCCAGGCCTTCCACGGATGGGCTTCCAGCGCCCCCTCGGTGAGCGGCGCCAGCTCCTCCACCAGCTCGGCCCGTCGTTTGGCCGTGAACGAGGCGGCAACCCCGACGTGGTGAAGGTCGCCGTTGTCGTTGTAGAGGCCGAGCAGCAGCGACCCGACACCCTCGCCGTCCTTGTGCCAGCGGTACCCGGCGACGACGGCGTCGGCCGAGCGGACGTGCTTGATCTTCAGCTGCGTGCGTTTGTTCTCGACGTAGGGGTCATCGACCGGTTTGGCGATCAGGCCGTCGAGTCCTGCCCCCTCGAACACGGTGAACCAGCGGGCGGCCGTGGCGTGGTCGGTGGTGGTGGGGGTGAGGTGGATCGGTGGCGCCGTGCCGGCCAGGGCCTCCTCCAGGCGGGCCCGTCGTACCAGAAAGGGCTGATCCCGCAGGTCGTCGCCGCCGACCGCCAGCAGGTCGAAGGCAATGAACGCGGCCGGTGTCTTCTCGGCCAGCATGTTGACCCGTGACTCTGCGGGGTGGATGCGTTGCTGCAGGCCGTCGAAGTCGAGATGATCGTCGGTGGCCACGATGAGTTCGCCGTCGACGACGCAGCGATCGGGCAGATGGCGGCGCAGAGGGTCGAGGATCTCGGGGAAGTAGCGGGTGAGCGGGCGTTCGTTGCGGGAGCCGAGGATCACCTCGTCGCCGTCGCGAAACACGATGCAGCGGAACCCGTCCCACTTGGGCTCGAAGATCAGATCGTCGCGCTCGGGTAGGCCGGCCACCGCCTTGGCCAGCATCGGTTTGACGGGAGGGTTCACCGGAAGATCCACGGTTCTCATGGTAGTGGCGGCCCTCTACAGAGAAAGGCTGTAGCGGACCTCGACGATCGTTTGATCGCCGAACGTGTCCTCCTTCCGGGCCGGGTCCTCGGTCCACCCCTCCCGCTCGTAGAACCGACGGGCCCGGAGATTGCGGTCGACGACCCACAGTGCCGCCCGATGATGGCCGTCCTTGCGGAGGTGGTCGAGCGCCCGCCGATGGAGGGCGGTGGCGATGCCGGTGCCGAAGGCGTCGGGGTGGACGTTGATCATCCAGAGTTCACCCGACGGGTCGTCGAACGATGCATGATCGCGGAAGGGTCCGACGGTCGCGATGGCCTGGATCGTGCCGTCGATCTCCCCGACGAGGTTGGTCACGCCCTCGGGCGGAGTGGCGATGCTCTCGGTCCAGCGTGCGGCCGAGCGTTCATCGTCGAGTGTGGCCAGGAACTTCGCCGGCATGACATCGGCATAGGCGGCGCGCCACGCGGCCACGTGAACCTCACCCATCCGGGCCGCGTCCCGCGGTGTCGGCGACCGTACGCTGAAGTCCATCCGCCAGTATTTCACCGTGGGGGAAACCGGACAATCCCACCAACCCGGCACTTGACTTCAAGTGGACATGAACTTCTAGGTTGGTGGGATGAGCAGCAGTGACACGATGACCGATACCAATGATGTGACCGAAATGACCGCTCCGCAGAACCGATCGACGACCGAGACCGTGGCGAAACTCGACGACCTGGCCGTCGGCGAGATGAAGATGGTCAAGGTCGGCGACACAGCGGTCGCTCTCATCCGCTCCGAATCTGGCGTACACGCCATCGACAACGCCTGCCCTCATCAGGGCTACGGCCTGGTGACCGGTGCGCTGGCCGATGGCATCGTGACCTGCCAGTGGCACAACTGGAAGTTCGACGCCGCCACCGGTCGATGCCTCATCGGCGAGGAGGATGTGGCCTGCCATCGGGTCGACATCGCCGACGGCGAGGTTGCTGTCACGGTCGAGAAACCCTCACCGGAACAGCAGCGCAAACGCCTGTGGCCGAGCCTGCGACGGGGTATGGAGAACGACTATGTCGGTCAGATGACCCGCGATGCGGCCCGCCTGCTCGAGGCCGGCGCCACACCTATGCAGATCATGGCCGAGGCGCTGAAGGTGGCCGCCCCCAAAGCCGACGAAGGCGTCGGCCACGAGATGGCGCTGGCCGCCGATGCGCTCGCCATCGCCGAGGTCCGATCCGGTGACGAGGCCGTCTCACAGGACGGCGTCCTGCTGGCCCTCGCGCAGGGATTGTCGGGTTTGTCGGAGACGACACGGGGCTACCCGGTCAACCCCGTGCCCGCCGGTGATCCGTCGATCGACGTCGTCGCCGCGGTGGAGGCCGAGGACCTCGACGGGGCCAAGGCCGGCCTGATCGGGCGCATCGAACGGGGCGACGATCCGGCCGTCATCCGGTCGACGGTGATCGACGCGGTCTCGCCCCACCACCTCGGCTACGGCCATGGCATCATCTACACCCAGAAGTCGTTCGAACTGCTCGACCGGGCGGGCTGGGAGCTGGCGCCCCATCTCCTGCCCCACCTGCTCACCCGGATCGTCTACTCGACCCGGGAGGACACCCTCCCCTACATGCGCCGGGCCATGCGAGAGCTGGCCACCATCGATCTCGGTCCGCTGGCCGAGGCGGCCGCCGAAGGGTCCGCCGTCGACCAGGCCTGGGATCCCTCGGCGTTCGCCGACCTGATCCTGCAGGCGACCGACGCCCCCATCTCCGCCGCGGCCGACATGGTCCGGTCGGGGGCCGGCGTCGACGGGCTGCTCGACGCCGTCGTGATGGCGGTGTCGGAGCGGTTGCTCCGCCACGATCTCGACGTCGAGTTCGACAACGCCGAACCGTTCGGCTGGCTCGACGTCACCCACGGCCTCACCACCGCCCGGGCCGCCCGCTGGGCCTGGCACCGACACCCCGGCCCGTCCGCTCTCCGCCTGGCCCTCTACGCCGTGTGGCTGGCGTTCGACACCGGCCGCAGCGAGCGGCGCCACGGGCGGGCCGGGGCCCGGCGTCGCATCGACGGCTGGGTGGGGGAGTCACCTCAACTCGACGGCATCGGCGCGGCCGTGCTGTGGCGCCGACCGGACGACGCCGTGACCCTCGCCCTCAGCGGCGATCCCGGCGTGGTGGCCGACCAGCTGCTCGACGCCTCGCTGGCCGATCGGGCCGGATCATTCATCGTGGTCGCCCATCTGGTCAAGACAGCGCAGGCCGCAGTCGAGGAGTCGACGCGGTCGGGGTCGCCGCTTCCGATGGCGGCCGCCGCCCGCTTCCTGGCGGCACCCCGGCTCGAACGGTTCGTGGCCCGGTCCGCCGTCGAATCGGCCGACTTCGTGCGCACCGGCCGCCCGCCCAAACGGTAGGCATCGGCTGTCAGGGCACGACCAGCCACCGCACATCGACCGCATCGGATCCGAGATCGGCCCCGGGTCCGCCGGTGGGGTCACCGCCGCCGTCGCCATCGGTGGTGCCGCCGCTCGCCGCCCCGATCCGCTCCGCCCGGATGGTCAGCGTCGTGCGACCCCCGACCCTAGCCACCCGGGTGGTAAGCACCGGCGACGCACCGGCCTGCGTCGTCGTCGATTCGATCTGTGCCAGCGCAAAAACGCGACCGGGCACGTAGCGGAACTCGCCGGGTAGTTCGATCTCGGCCTGCGCCACCAGCTTGCCGGGCTCCCAGACGAGGGTCTCGATCCCGGCCACCGGTTCCCGATCCACCAATTCGGTGAGGCCGTCCTCGACCTCGTCGAGCTGGTCGAAGCGCTGCGACCAGTTGTCGAGCCGCTGGTAGGCCCGCAGGGTGGGAACGGCCAGGAGAGCAAGAAGGCCGACCGCGGTGTAGCCCACGTTGCGTTTGGCCAGGGCGTTCAGTTGGCGCAGGCGGCGAAGCCAGGTACGCGCCGGCTCGACCGGGGCCCGCTCGGGAAACGGGTCGATGCCGTCGTCGAGAATACGTTTCCAGCTGTAGCCGTAGTGCAGGCCCTGGTGGGCGACGGCCAAGGGATCGGGGGTCGAGTCCGGGGTCGCGAACAGGAACATGCGGCCGATCTCGTTGCCCAACCGGAGCGTGACCGGGTGTCGGGCCGTGTTCTGGAGGTGGAGGCGGACCACCCCGCTCCAGGTCGGGTCGAGATAGGACCCGTTCACGATCAGTCCGTCGATGTGCGACGAAACCCTCCCCAGGACCAGGGCCCCCAACCGGTGGGAGAGGTCGATCTGCTCGTTGGTCAGCACCAAGGCGGCCTCACCGGGGCGGAGCTGATGGCCGCCCCGCGTCCGACGGAGGTCGACGACACCGTCGTGCCCCTCGAACCGTAGATGGCGAGGTACCAGGGTGCCGTAGTCGAGTGGCTTGATCAGCGGTCCGATGGTTAGCGCCACCCGACTCTTCACCGACAGGTTCTCGAACAGTGTTCGGCCGTCGGGATCGTCGCGGGCCCCGGCGGCCGGCTCCTGATAGACCCAGGCACCATCGGCATTGGGCACGAACGAATACCGGACCGAGAGGTCGCCGGTGTCGAGAGCCTGTGCGATGGCCGTGTCAGCGAGCATCGGGTTCCGGCCGGTGTGGGAGCAGGTGGCCGCGGTCGGCTTTGGCGGCCAGGTGGCGAAGCGACCGACGGGGAGGGTCGAAGTCGAGGCAGGGAAGGCGGGCGACCACGACGACCCCGGTGTCGGCCACCGCGGCCACCTTCGCCGGGTTGTTGGTCAGGAGGCGAATCGACGGCACTCGCAGTTCGTGAAGGATGCGGGCGACGTCGGAGTAGTTGCGGTTGTCGGCCGGAAGTCCGAGTGCTTCGATGGCGGTGAAGGTGTCGAGGCCGGCCTCCTTGCCGTTCAACGCCCGGATCTTGGCCACGAGACCGTTGCCCCGGCCTTCCTGGTCGAGGTGGATGAGGACCCCCATGCCGTCGGCGTCGATGATGTCGAGCGCCGTTCGATTCTGGCCGGCGCAGTCGCAGTCGTCGGCGTCGAGGGCCGTCGAGGTGATGCAGGCCGAGGCGACGCGACAGGCCACGGCGGGTCGGTCCGTCACCCTTCCTTTGACCAGCACGAGGTGCTGACCGCTGGTGATGCGGTTGTCGGTCACCAGGATCCGGAATCGCCCGTGGTGCACGGTTCGGAAGGGTGCGGACGCTGCAAAGACGGTGGTGGCAGTCGTCATGGCTACGTTCTATTGTCCCCATCGGCTGTGACATCGAAGCCCCCCCGATGGTGCGTGGGCCGAGCCGCAGGCGCCGGGTCAGGGCTCGACCGTGGCGCGGTCCGGGCTCTCCCCGCCGAAGGCCGACTCGACCGCCTCGACGATTCGCCCGAAGTACGCCGAGGCCGAATGACGCGACCGCACCCATTCGTGAGCTTCGTCGGCCTTGCTCCTGGCACCTTCCGGATCGGCCAGCACCCGCTCGATCGCAGCTCTCAGGCCCTCGACGTCGCCGATCGCATACCATTCGACCAGGTCGTGCCCGATCAGCTCCTCGACCACTCCGGGGGAGCGGGCGACGACGACCGGGCGTTCGCAGGCCACGGCCTCGAACACCGTGGTCAAACCGGCCGCGTAGCGGTTCGGCAGCAACGGTACGACGACGACATCGGCGGCCCGATAGAGCGCTCGGAGTTCGGCGAAGCTGAAATAGCGGATCTCCATGTTCTCGGGCATGGGGTCGGGCACCGTGAACCGGGTCTTCTTGGTGAGGTTCGGAGACGCAAAGCAGACCTTGACGTCCACGTCAACGGCGAGCGCGGAGGTGGCTCGCGCCAGCAGCTCATAGTCGCGGGCCTCGGTCCCGCAGCTGGCGATCAGCGGTCGCGCCGCCTCCCCGGGGTGCTCGATTGCGTCGGCCTCGGCCCCGCCCGCCGCGATCGGACGGAAGAAGTCGAAGTCGGTGAGGCCGTTGATCGCCATGATCCCGTTGGCGAAGCGGCCGAAGCCCCTCGAAGCGGTCTCGGCCATTTCGGTGTGGGGGACGATCACCATCCAGCGGGTTCGCAGCAGGGCCAGCAGCCAACCGAGAAGTTTTATCCTCGGTCGCTGCACATCGGTGACGGTGACGGCGAACTCGACCCCGCTGGGCCCGAAGACAGAGCACAGGAGTGCGAGCGGGAGTCCGACGGTCGATCCGGCCGCGTACACGACGTCGCCGGGCGCCAGTTGGCGCCGAACTCTGCGGGCCATCTCCCACTGGCTCGGATCGGCGAAGAGGACGGCGGCGATCCGGTCGATGATCGAGACCGCAGACGTGTCGGTCGGCGGATCCGGTTGGTGGATCGGTGCGCCGAGGCGTTGCGACAGGTAGCGCAGGAAGTGTCTCGGCGCGCGGTCGGCGTCGGCGTCACGCTCGATCGCGTCGAAATCAAAATAGCTGCTGGCCAGAATGTGCCACGCCACGGTTGTATCCCTCTACGCCGTCTCGGGCGCCCTCTCCGTTCCCGAAGCTCCAAGCTATCGTCCGGTCGGGCCCGAGTCCAGGCTCACCGGGCGGTTAGGCTGGTTTGATGGAATGGGCGGGACCAAACGGCACCGAGCCGAACCGCACCGAGCCGAACTACGAGGTCCTCGACGACTTCGAGCGGTTCAGCCAGGTCGACGACGTCTTCTCCCGATCCTTTTGGGACGAGACGATCCGTAGCGAACAGTCAGATCGGTTCTACGCCACCTACCGGCGGCCACTCGACCGGTGGCGCAAGGCCAACGGCTTCACCCAGCGGGACTACGCCCTCCGCAACGCGGCGTGGCATGTCAGTGACGTGTTCGCCGAGATGTACGAGGAGTCCGACGGGCGCCGTGACGGGTTCATCGATCCGCTGTCGATGTTGCGGGATGGGGCCGAGGAGAAGCTGCCGCCCGAAACACCGGACGCCGGTGCCGCCGACGTGAAGCTGGTGGCCACCACGTTCGGCGCCGATCTGGTCGGCATCTGCGCCCACGACGAACGCTGGGTCTACACCGAGCGCTACGACCACCGCACCGGCGGCTCCAAACCGAACGATCTCGGCGACGGGCTCACGTCGGTGATCGTGATCGGCCAGTCGATGGACCATGACCTGATCCGCGCCGCACCATCGGCGTTGGCGGGCACCGCCACCGGTCTGGGCTACTCCCAGGACGCGGCGGTCCTGCTCGCCGTCGCCCAGTACATTCGCAACCTCGGCTTTCAGGCGGTGCCGTCGATGAACGACTCGGCCCTGGCCATCCCGCTGGCGCTGGCCGCCGGCCTCGGTGAGTACGGGCGCCACGGCATGGTCATCACCCCCGAGTTCGGCCCCCGGCTGCGGTTCGGCAAGATCTTCACCGACATGCCCCTCGCCCACGACCGGCCGGTCAGCTTCGGGGTCAGGGAGTTCTGCGAGCAGTGCGATCGGTGCGCCGCCGCCTGCCCGGCCCGCGCGATTCCGCACGGCGAGCCGGTGCCGGTGGCGCTCAACCGGTCGGGGCTCAAGGGGGTGCGGAAATGGTCGGTCGACGGCGAGGCCTGCTTCGGCTACTGGTCGAAGATCAACACCGACTGCGCCATCTGCGTACGGGTCTGCCCGTGGAACCGCGACTACACGAAAGCTTGGAACCGGTGGTGGCGGCGCCTGGCCGGCACGCGGTTGCGGGCTCTGATGCTCCGGCTCGACGATCGGCTCGGTGGCGGCCGCCGCCTCAAGCCGAACGACTGGTGGTCGGGCGTCACGGCCCGCCCAAAATCGGGGCAGCGTCCCGTCGACCGACGTTAGGCTTCACGTGTGGCCATGATCGAAGCCGAAGGATTGGAGAAGCGGTTCGGTGAAACCGAGGCGCTCGCCGGGTTGGCGCTGTCGGTGCCCGAAGGCCAGGTGCTCGGCCTGCTCGGCCCCAACGGCGCCGGGAAGACCACGGCGGTTCGGATACTGACCACCTTGCTGAAGCCCGACGCCGGTCGGGCGGTGATCGATGGCGTCGACGTGCTGGCCGAACCGGCCCGAGTGCGGGCCCGCATCGGCGTCACCGGGCAGTACGCCGCGGTCGATGAAGGTCTGACCGGGCGGGAGAACCTGGAGATCGTCGGTCGGTTCAATCATCTCGGCCGGGCCGATTCCGCCCGCCGATCCGGCGAACTCCTCGAGCGGTTTGCGCTCACCGACGCCGCGGACCGCCTGGTCAAGGGCTACTCCGGTGGCATGCGCCGCCGGATCGACATCGCCATGAGCCTCGTCGCCCGCCCCCGGATCCTGTTTCTCGACGAGCCGACCACCGGCCTCGATCCCCGGAGCCGGTTGGCGATGTGGGACCTCATCACCGAACTCAAGGGTGAAGGTATGACCACGCTGCTCACCACCCAGTATCTCGACGAGGCCGATCACCTCTCCGACGACATCATGGTGATCGACCACGGTCGATCGATCGCCCAAGGCACGGCCGCCGAACTGAAGGAACAGGTCGGCGGTGCCCGGGCTGTCGTCAAGATGCCCGAATCCGCCGCCAACGGCACGGTCGACGAGCTCGCCGAACGCTCGGTGGTGGAGGCCATCGGCGATCTGGCCAAGGCGTCCGCCATGCCGTATCGCGACGGGTCCACGGTTTCGATCGCCGTGCACGCCACGGTGACCACGCCCGATGTGGTCCGCCGGTTGGACGCGGCCGGGGTCGACGTCGGCGACGTCGCCGTCACCCGGCCCACACTCGACGACGTGTTCCTCACCCTCACCGGGCGCTCGGCGGAAACCGACGGCCAGGTCAATCAGCTCGAAGGAGTCAACTGATGGTTGCCGACACAACGGCCGGGAACCCGACGTTCGGCACCGATTCGGTCACCGCCCGTTCGGTCGATCCGTCCGATTTCGAACCGAAGACCGGGATGGTCTGGGCGCTGCGCGACTCGTGGACCGAGGCCGTGCGCCACCTCCGCATCATCCCCCGCAACATGGAACTGATGATGTTCGCTACCCTGCAGCCGATCATGTTCGTGCTGCTGTTCAACTACGTCTTCGGCGGTGCGATCTCGGCCCCCGGGTTCGAGGGCGACTACACCCAGTTCCTCCTTCCCGGCGTGTTCGCCCAGACGGTGGTGTTCGGCTCGGCGTTCACCGGCATCGGGCTGGCGACCGACATGGAGAAGGGGTACGTCGACCGGCTCCGGACCCTGCCGATTTCCCAGTCGGCTGTGTTGGTGGGGCGGACGATCTCCGACTTCGTCCGAAACACGATCACCTTCACCGTGATGCTGATCGTCGGGTTTCTCATCGGCTTCCGCTTCGAGGGTGGCTGGATCCGCGGCCTGCTGGCCTGCGGGCTCCTGCTCGCCTTCAGCTATGCGTTCAGTTGGATCCAGGCGTTGATCGGTCTGTCGGTGAAGTCGGTGGAGGCGGCCAACTCGGCCGGCTTCATCTGGATGTTCCCGATGACGTTCGTCTCGTCGGCCTTCGTGCCGACCGAGTCGATGCCGGGCTGGCTCCGGACGATCGCCGACGTGAACCCGTTCACCATCGTCACCAACGCCTCCCGCGCCCTCTACAACGGACTGCCCGTCGGCAACGACGTGTGGATCGCGCTGGCGTGGGCCACGGGCCTGGCGCTGGTGTTCGCTCTGCTGTCGGTCCGCAAGTTCACCCGAACGCTCGGATAGGGCAGCGACGGCGGGCATGACCACGGGAGTGACTCACGTCGTCATCGTCGGCGCCGGGTTCGGCGGGCTCGAGGCGGCCAAGGCGCTGGCCGACGCACCGCCGTCGGTGAACGTCACCGTCATCGACAAACGGAACCACCATACCTTCCAACCCCTGCTTTATCAGGTGGCGACCGCCGGGCTCAACCCGTCCGACATCGCCCAGCCGATCCGTCACATCATCGGGCGGCAGGCCAACTGTCGGGTCCTGATGGCCGACGTCACCGCCGTCGACCCGGCGGCCCGGACCCTGACCACGACGCTCGGCCCGCTTCCCTACGACTATCTGATCGCGGCGACCGGCGCGACCCACGCCTACTTCGGCCACGACGAGTGGGAGCGGCTCGCCCCGGGGCTCAAGACGATCGAGGACGCCCTCGACATCCGCCGCCGGATCCTGCTCGCCTTCGAGCGGGCCGAGGCGTCGACCGATCCCGCCGAGCAGGATCGACACATGACCTTCGTCGTGGTCGGCGCCGGGCCGACGGGCGTGGAGCTGGCCGGAGCCATCCAGGAGATCGCCACCCACACACTGCGGGGCCAGTACCGCTCGATCGACACGACGGCGAGCCGGGTCGTGCTGCTCGAGGCGGGACCACGGGTGCTGCCTACCTTCGCCGAGAAGCTGTCGACCGCGGCGGCCGATCAGCTCCGGAGCCTCGGCGTCGACGTCTTCACCGACCGCGCCGTGACCGATATCGACGGCAAAGGTGTCGACACCAACGAGGGCCGCATCGAGGCCTCGACCGTGTTGTGGGCGGCCGGGGTCGCCGCATCGTCACTCGGTCGCTCGCTGGCCGAGGGAACGGGGGCCGAGCTCGACCGTTCGGGCCGGGTCAAGGTCGGCCCTTCGTTGACACTGCCCGGGTTCGACAACGTGTTCGTCATCGGTGACCTGGCCGCCGCCACCGACGCCAAGGGGGTGACCGTTCCCGGAGTCGCCCCGGCAGCCCAGCAGGGGGCCAGACACGCGGTGGCCTGCATCGAGGCCGACCTCGACGGGCGGCCCCGACCCCGGTTCGCCTACTTCGACAAGGGTTCGATGGCCACCGTCGGCCGGTCGAGGGCCGTCGTCGAGATCCGGCAGCTGCGCTTCTCCGGCTTCGTGGCCTGGGTGACGTGGTGGCTGGTGCACATCTGGTCACTCGTCGGCTTCAGATCCCGGGCCACGGTGATGGCGAGCTGGGCCTGGCAGTACGTGACGCGGCGCCGCGACGCCCGCCTCATCACCAACACCCCGCCACTCGATCCGTAACCCGGGTCCGGCCGGGGGGCTCCGGGGTCAGGCTTCGTCGAGCACGGTGAAGGTCAAACCGGCGTGAACGCTCAGACGCTCGACGAGGGCGTCGCCGAAGGCGGTGGCCGGGGTCAGGAAGCCCGCCCGGGGCGCCGAATCCGCAGTGTTCACCGCCGCCGGATCGAGGAAGGCGAGGGCGGTTTCGCCCAGTATCTTGGCCGTCGACCCGTAGCCGGGGTCACGATCGCCGGCGACCTTGGTGGTGATCGTCCGCCCGTCGTCGGTTTGGCCGTAGAACCGGATGTTGAAGAACCCGGCCTCCCGAGCCGCCTCATCGGGCCCGGTGCCGGGCTTCGGCAGCACCCGCTCCTGCAGCTGCCGGCGGAGGGGGCCGATGGCGCTCACTCCGGCGAGTCCGGCCATCCCGATGGTCACGGCCGACGCCTTGGCCAGCCCCACGGGCCCGGCCCCGGTCATCATCGCCTCGTCGTAGCGGAAGTCGTCGCCCCACGGCCGGCCCAGCAGGGCGTTGGTGCGGTGCACGACCTTCGAGTTGACCGCGGCCATGATGAACGGGGCGACCCAGGCACCCGACAACTTGTCGGGGGTGGGCATCAACACGTTCGGCTGGCGGACACCCCGGCGCTCGCCCAGGGGAGCGAGCGCGTACGGATTGCCGAGGACCTTGCGGAGCGACGGGTCCTTGGCCAGTTCCTCGACGGCGTTCATGCCACTGGCCACGGTGCCGCCGCTGACCCCGCCGCTGGCCCCCTTGACCCGCATCCCGATGCGGTCGCAGTAGCGGCCGAAGCGGCGGTGGGCCTCCTGTTGGGTGAACCAGACGCCCAGATCCGATGGGATCGAATCGAAGCCACAGCTCGGGACGATCCGGGCGCCGGTCTCGAGTGCCTGTTCCTGGTGGGCGTCGATCATGGCCAGGACCCACTGCGGTTCGCCGGTGAGATCGCAGTAGTCGACTCCGGCCGCGGCCACTGCTGCGACCAGCTTCGAACCGTACAGGGCGTAGGGTCCGACGGTCGAGATCACCACTCGGGTTTGGGCCACCATGGCGTCGAGCGCGTCCCGGTCGTCGGCGTCGGCGACGATCATCGGAAGGTCGACGTGCCGCTCGGCCAGGAGGGCGTCGAGCTTGTCGGCGTTGCGGGCCGCGACGGCCCATCTGACACCCTCGCCGTCGGTTCCGTGGCGGGCGATCAGGTGATCGACAACCAACCGTCCGACGAAACTCGTCGCTCCGAAGACGACCACGTCGAACCGCGGGCCTGAGTCGCCGTGACGGTTCGTCGGTTCGTGGTCGTTGTCGTTGCGCTCAGCCATCATCCGAGCCTACTGCCGGCTGGCAGAACGGCTCTTGCCGTCGGGACCGAAGCCTCTGTTCGACCGTCGGGTCCCGCCATAGATTAGGAGTGAAATCCAGGCAATTGATCACACCCTGAGGGGGCATCATGGCAGCTGCACAACAGGGGGGCTATCCAG
>JAOUGG010000507.1 GCA_029857855.1 Acidimicrobiia bacterium
GAGCCTGTCGTCGTCGACTTCTGGGCGGAGTGGTGCGGGCCGTGCAAGACCATCGCCCCCATCCTCGACGAGATCGCCGACGAGCAGGTCGGCAAGGTCAAGATCACCAAGCTCAACGTCGACGAGAATCCCTCGATCGCCCAGCGCTACGGCGTCATGAGCATCCCGACGATGCTGGTGTTCGAAGGTGGCGAGGTCACGAAGTCGATCGTCGGCTCGAAGCCAAAGGCCACCCTCATGGAGGAACTGGGCCTCTAGCCCAATCGGCCGTATCCCCGCCGCCACCCGACTGCCTGATCCGTAGCCACTACGATCGACGGTGATGACGGCGAACCCGACGGCCGCGGACCGAGCGTCCGCCACCTTTCTCTCCATCTTCGACGACTCCGCCCCGGTGCTGGTACAAGCGCCGGGGCGGGTCAATGTCATCGGTGAGCACACCGACTACAACGACGGTTTCGTGCTCCCGATCGCCCTCCCGTTCACCACCGCCATCGCCGCCCGGCCTCGACCCGACCGCAGGGTGGTCGTCGAATCGGAGGGGTTCGGCCGGGCCGAGTTCCGAATCGACGACGAGCCCCGGTCGACCGAAGGCTGGGCCCGCTATCTGCACGGCGTGGCCTGGGCGCTGACCGAACACCTCGAGGCCCGCGCCGACACCGGGTCGGATGACCCCGGACCCGGCGGACGGATCGATCTGCCCGGCTGGGACGGGGCGATCGCCACAGACATCCCCGCCGGTGCCTCGCTGTCGTCGTCGGCCGCCATCGAGGTCGCGGCCACTCTGCTGTTCCATCACCTCGCCGGTTCCACCGTCGAACTGTCGGTGCCCGACCTGGCCCGGATCGGGCAGCGGGTCGAGAACGAGGTCATGGGGTTGCCCAGCGGGCTACTCGATCAGCTGGCGTCCGCGGGCGGACGGGCCGGGCACGCCACGCTCATCGACTGCCGTGACCTGTCGACCCGGGCGGTGCCGTTCCCGTCGTCGGCCACCATCGTCGTGCTCGACACCGGCACTCGGCGGGAGCTGGTCGAGTCGGAGTATGCCGATCGTCAGGCCACCTGTGCCGCGGCCGCTCGGGCCCTCGGCCTCACCTCACTGCGCGATGCCACCCTCGACGACCTCGACCGCCTGGCCGCCGCAGCCGCCGATCTTCCCGACCTCGATCCCGACGTGGCCCTGCGCCGGGTCCGGCACGTGGTGACCGAGAACGCCAGGACGCTCGCCGCGGTCGAGGCGATGGCCGCCGGGGAGCTCGGCGAGCTCGGTCGCCTGATGATCGACAGCCACGTGAGCCTACGCGACGACTACGAGGTGTCGGGGCCGGCCCTCGACGCGGTGGTCGAGGCTGCGCTTGAATGCGCCGGCTGCTACGGAGCCCGCATGACCGGCGGCGGGTTCGCCGGCGGCGCGATCGCGCTGGTGGCCAGCGACGAGGTCGAGTCATTCTGCTCGGATGTGACCGACCGCTACGTCGCCCCGATAAACCAGCCGGCCGTCGCCCCTCTTCGCCTCTACCCCACTCCCCCATCGGCCGGTGCCCGAGTCGTCCGACCGTGAGCGCGCCGTTCGTTCAAGCGGGAAAGGACCCAACTGGATGACAACACAGGACGCAACCGACAATCCGGCTTCGGCCGCGGACGGCGCCGGGAGTGAATGGCTTCGACGGTTCCTGTGGCAGCGGCCGAGAGCCCACGGCGAGGTCTGGGCCGACCGAGAGGTCAGCTTCCTCGAACTGTTCTACGACCTCGTCTACGTGGTGGTCATCGCCCGGGCCGCCCACCATCTCGCCACCCACGTCTCGTGGCAGGGGGTGTTCGACTTCACCGTGGTGTTCGGGCTGATCTGGCTGGCCTGGCTCAATGGGACCCTCCACCACGAACTCCACGCCCGGGAGGACGTGCGCAGCCGCCTGTCGATCTTCGCCCAGATGCTGCTGCTGGCATGGCTCGGCGTCTACACCGGGGAGGCGACCGGAGGCGGCGGCCGGATGTTCGCCGTGGTCTACGCCATCCTGCTCGGGCTCTTCACCCTCCTCTGGTTCACGGTCCGGCGTCATGACGACGACCGGTACCGTCCGACCGCGACGCGCTACGTGATCATGTCGACGCTGGCGACGGTGGCCATGTTCGGCAGTGCGTTTCTCGAGCCGGAGCCCCGCACCTGGGTGTGGCTGGCCATCATCGTGTCGATCCTGGCGGCGTCGGCGATGATCACGACACAGAGTGAGACGATGTCCTCCTCGGTCACCCACTCGCTGGTCGAGCGATTCGGGCTGTTCTCGATCATCGTTCTCGGCGAGGTGATCGTCGGGGTGGTCGAGGGCCTGTCCGAGGTCGACGAGGGTGATCCCGGCGGGCGAACCGTCGCCATCGGGCTGCTCGCGTTGACCATCGGCTTCGGCTTCTGGTGGACCTACTTCGACTTCACCGGACGCCGCATGCCCCGGAGATCACAACCCGGCCTGGGATTGTGGATGCTGGCGCACCTTCCGGCGACGACCGCCATCGCCGCGGCGGGGGCGGGGATGGTCGACCTCGTGGCCCGTGGCGCCGACAGCGAGACGCCGACGGCGACGGCGTGGTTGATCGGCGGAGCGACCGCCGTGATGTTCGTGAGCGTCGTTGCGATCATGATGCGGCTCGAAGACTACGAGCGGCTGCGCCCAGTCTACGCGCCGGTGGCCGTTGCCATGCTGGGGGCGGCCGTCGGTGCACTGATGGTGGCGGCTTGGCGGCCGGGTCCACTCGTGTTCATCCTGACTCTCACCGCACTGTTGACGGTGACCTGGATTGCAGCCATTGCGCTGCTGACCCGCGGTCTGAACCGGGGCGACATCAGCTTTCGAGCGTGATGGCTGAAATCGTTGGAACCCGCCATGCCCGCCACAACCGACACGGAGACCTGACCATGCAGATCGCCATCCCACTCTTCGACCGACTCACCGCCCTCGACGGCATCGGGCCCTACGAGGTGTTGCAGCGCCTGCCAGGCGCCACCGTGCACTTCGTCGGCGCGCAGCGAGGTGAGGTCCGCACCGAGAACGGCTTTCTCGGCCTGACCGTCGACCAGACCTACGACGAGTTGCCGAACCCGGACGTCATCGTCGTGCCCGGCGGCATCGGGACCCGGGCCGTGATCGAGCCCGACCGGCATCCGCTCGTCGAGTGGATCAAAGCCGCCCACCCGACGACCCGCTACACCACCTCGGTCTGCACCGGCTCGCTGGTCCTGGCCGCCGCCGGACTGCTCGACGGCGTCACCGCCGCCACCCACTGGGGGGCCTACGAAGTCCTCACCAGGCTGGGCGCAGTGGCGACGGAGCAGCGGGTGGTCGAACACCTCGACCGTCGGATCATCACCGCGGCCGGGGTGTCATCGGGTATCGACATGGCGCTGCGACTGGCCGAGCTACTGGTCGACACCGAGGCGGCCAAGGCGATGCAGCTGATGATCGAGTACGACCCCCAACCGCCGTTCGATGCGGGCAGCGTCGCCAAGGCCGGTGACGG
>JAOUGG010000508.1 GCA_029857855.1 Acidimicrobiia bacterium
GCAGCCCGTGACCGGCGCTGCGGCACCCGAGGCGGGTGCCGGCGGCTCGTCCAACGGGTCGACTGCGGTCCCGGCCGCCGTGGATCCGCTTGCCCCTCGAATCTGCACCCTGCCGGGTGAACGCACGGGGGAGACCGACGAGCTCTACAACGGCACCGATCCGAACCGGAAGCTGCTGCCGTACAGCCCGTTCCGCATCATCAACTTCCCTTGCGCGAACTTCCCGACCAGCCTCCGGGCCACGCTGGTCTACCTCGACGCCGTCGTACTCCTCCAGGGAGGTTCGATCTACAAGAGCGTGCCCTTCGACGGCGCGGGCACGGTGACCCTGGGTGATGTCGTGGCCGCCGTCGACGATCCGGACTGGATGGCCGAGGTGGCCGAGGGCGTGTTCATGCTCGACACCGCCCTGGTACAGCTGGGTGGCACGTCACTCGACATCTCCTCGCCCGAGGTCAGTGAGGTCCGCTTCTCGACCCGCCCCGACGTGTTCCTGGGTGGGCGGGGCGCCACCGCCCTGATCCAGGACGTCCGGATCACCTCCTGGGATCCGAACCGGGGTGGAATCGACACCAACACCGACGACGGTCGGGCGTTCATCCTCTACGAACGCGGATCCCGTCTCGACATCCTCGACTCCGAGATCATCGGGCTCGGCAGCGACCGGTCGGGCGCCTACGGCACCTCGTGGCGGACCGGCGGCACCACCGGCTCGACGATCAACACGCTCTACGACCAGAACTGGTTCGGCGTCTACACGTTCGAGGCCCGCGACATCCTCTTCGAGGGCAACACGTTCTCCAACAACGTCTACTACGGCCTCGATCCGCACGACTACAGCATCGGGCTGATCGTCGAGAACAACGTGGCCTTCGGCAACGGCAGCCACGGACTCATCTTCTCCCGCGGCGTGAGCGACAGCGTGATGCGCAACAACCATTCGTACAACAACGGTGGCAACGGCATCGTGGTCGACATGGCTTCCGACCGGGTGATCATCGAGAACAACATCGTCGAGAACAACAAGAAGGACGGGATCGTCTACCTCGCCTCCGGTGAGGGGGAGATCCTCAACAACACCGTGCGCGGCAATCGCACCGGGATCCGACTCAGCCAGGTCGGCACCACCGACATCCACGTGGAAGGCAACTACCTGGAGGCCAACGCCAGCGGCATCCACGCCTACGGCGGCGCTTCCGACGTCACCATCGTGAACAACGTCATCACCAACACGACCCGACCCGGCATCATCGCCGACGCGGCGCCGGTGTCGATCAGCAACGTCGAGATCAGCTCGGCGCCGGTGGGTATCGAGGCCCGCACGGCGGTCGAGATCGTCGGGGCCAGGATCTCCGACGTCGACGTCGGCGTCGTCGCCTCGAACGCAGGCATCGTGGAGATCAAGGATTCCGACATCGTCGCCTCCGATACCGGGCTGCAACTCAAGCGAGGCAGTTTCGGGTCGATCGACGAGGCCAGCGCCATCTCGGCGGATCGGCGGGTGTACACCCCGGTCGACCGCCCATTCTGGAGGAAGTGGATGCCATACGTCGGGGTGGCCGTGGTGCTGATCGCCATCCTGCTCGAGATCCTTCGTGGAGCACGAACCGCCGGCGAGGGCCTCCGGCTCGCTCCGCCAGGTGTGGTGAACGTTCGATGAGGGCGGAGAAACGGGCCAAGAAGGCCGCCCGAAAGGCCGAAAAGGCCGCCCGGAGGGCGGAGGAACTGCAGGCTGCGGCTGCACTGGCGCCGACCCGACGTCGCCGCTCGGGTCGAAAGCTGGCCGGGCTGGGCCTGAGCACCATTGCGCTGCTCGGCGCGGCCGGTGCCGGGGTCTGGTTCTACCTGCAGCAACGGAACGACGAGGTCGACCGACGTCCCGCCGACGTGACCGTCGAGGCCTTCGGCGACTTCGGCACCGCCATCGTCATCCGCAACGGTGCGGCGTCGATCAACGAGGTCGCCGCCACGCCGGCGGTGATCGACCGGGGTCTGGCGACCTTCGACGGCGACACCATCACCTTCACCCGGCCCCTGATCGCCGGCGAAGCGGCCCACCTCTCGATCGTGGACTGGAACATCCGGCTTCGCAGCGATCCCGAGGCGATCGTTCCGTTCATCGCCCAGGGAGCCGACATCAAGATCCGCAACGCCAGTATCTCCTCGTGGGACGGCACCGGGATCGATGCCGAGGCCGGCGACGGTCGAGCCTACGTACATCTCGAGGACTCGCTGCTCGACATCGATGGGCTCACCGTGAACGGGTTGGGCGGACCGGAACGAGGCCGGTACGGGTTGGCCGTCGCCAACGGCTCCACCGGCACGATCAACAACGTGACGGTGAGGAACGGTCACGTCGGACTCGACCTGCAGGGAAATCTGCCGCTGCTCATGATCGACTCGGTCGACGTGAGCGGCTCGACACTGGCCGGCATCCGGATGGCGTCGGTCACCGGTGTGACCCTGTCGGCGGCGTCGACCGTCGAGAGCGTCGGCGACGGTCTGCTGATCGAGGGAAGCACGAGCGACACGACGGTGACCGGGGTCGACGCCGGGGCCAATGACGGCCACGGCGTGAGTATCACCGGTGCCGCCGGCAACGTGGTCATCGGTGACAGCCGGATGTTCCGCAACGGCGGTCGAGGCATCTCGGTGGCCAACACCCGAGGGGTGTCCCTGACGGCGAACACCGTCTGGGCCAACAACGGCGGCATCGGCTTCACCGGGGCGAACGCCTCGGCGGAGGTACGCGACTCGGCCGTGACCGGCAACCGCGGGGGTGGCATCGAGCTGGCGTCGGCCGGATCGTCGGTCACCGTGACCGGCAACACCCTCGATCACAATGAGTTCGGCCTGCGCATCGCCGACGGTTCGGCCGCCGTCGAACTCAACTCGATCACGGAGAACGGCGTCGGCGTGCTCCTCGAGGACACGAGCCCCCAGGTCAGCTTCACGCTCAACGACATCGCCGGCAACTTCGATACCGGCTTCCAACTGGCCGAAGCCGATGGTCTCGACATCGAGGCCAACCGCATCGTACGCAACACCCATGCCGCGTTCACGGTGCAGGTCGCCTCGGCTTCCGAGCCGTTCTGGGACAACAACGAGGTCGACGGTGGGCGCTTTGGCGTTGAACGCATCTACAAGCCGCTCCGGGAGGATCGGGCGCTGGCCGACCTGATCCCCGTCCCCGCCTACTTCTTCGCCGAGGAGGGCCGGGCGTTCGCCGATCTGGAGCAACAGGCTCAACAGGATCCGACGGCGGCTGGTCAGCCGTGAGTCGACGACTCATGGTGCTCATGATCGCAGGGGTGGCGACAGCGGGGCTGCTGTCCGGATGCGGTGGTTCTCCGGCCGCCGTCATCCGGACGGGGCCCGCCGAATCGGCCGACGAGGCCGGGGATGCGACCGCACCGTCGGTCGGCGCAAATCTCGATCCGGCGGCCGGGCTGGTCGGCGTCAACAGCGATGAACTCAGTGAGGTGCCGGGGCTCGACGGTCCGCTCGACC
>JAOUGG010000509.1 GCA_029857855.1 Acidimicrobiia bacterium
CGCCCGGCCTCCCACCGCGACCGAACCGGTTCGAGGTCAGCTCCTGTCGGCCGCCCAGGCCCCTCGGAGTGTGTCGGCGAGGTAGACGGCATCGACCGTCCCGGCCGTCTCCCTGATGCTGTGCATGGCCAGCTGGGGTGCCCCGAGATCGACCGTCGACACCCCGAGGCGGGCTGCCGTGATGGGTCCGATGGTCGACCCGCAGGGCAGGTCGTTCCGGTGGATGTAGTACTGCAGCGGGACGGCGGCCGAGCGGCACACGTCGACGATGAACGCCTCGCTCACCGCGTCGGTCGCGTATCGCTGGTTGGCGTTCCGCTTGATCACGACGCCTTCGTTCAGCGCGATCTGATGATTGGGATCGTGCTTGTCGACGTAGTTGGGGTGAGTGGCGTGCGCGCCGTCGGCCGACACCGCTATGGAGCGGGCCATGGCGGTGAGGAAGCCGTTTCGGTCGGCTCCCTGGGCGTAGGCAATGCGTTCGAGCATCGACAGCAGGAGATTGCCCGCGGCCCCTGTGGCCGACGCGGATCCGATCTCCTCGTGGTCGTACAGGACAAGGACGGGGGTGGCCGACGGAAGGTCGTGGCCTGCTTCGGCCGCCAGCCCGGCCAGCGCCCGGGCGGCGCAGAAGCTCGACAGAAGGTTGTCGATCCGGGCCGAGGCGATGAACTCCCGGTTGAGGCCGAACCGTGCCGGTGCCTGCAGGTCGTACGGCATCAGATCCCAGGCCAGGATGCGGTCCGGGTCGACCCCGATGCGGCGGCCGACGAAGGATCTCAGGCCGGACCCCTGCTCGGACGCGCCGTTCGCCTGGGCGACAGCCCAGATCGGTGTCAAATGCTGCTGCTTGTTGAGGTCGAGACCGTTGCTGCTGACTTCGCGGTCGAGATGGATGGCGAGCTGGGGGATGGTGAGCAGCGGTTCTTCGATGTCGATCAGTACCTGCTCGACTCCTCCGCCGTCGTCGGAGCCGACCGACACCCGGCCGGCCAGTCCGAGATCGCGGTTCAGCCAGGAGTTCAACAGAACACCGCCGTACACCTCGAGTCCGATCTGGGCGAGTCCGGCACTGATGACGTCGGGATGGCTCTTGACCCGAAAATTGGGGGAGTCGGTGTGGGCACCGACGATGACGAACCCGGCATCGGGGCGACGGTGGGGCTGGATCCAGGCGATCAGGGTTCCGCCGTTGGCGGTCAGGTAGCAGCCCGGATCCTGCGGGAGCTCGTTGGCCGGGTCGACGGCCACGAATCCGGATTCCGCAAGCAACCCGGAGGCCCGATCGACCGCGTGGTAGGGCGTCGGCGAGGAGCCAAGGTCATCGAGCACGGCGTCGATGAAGGTGGACGAACGGCGATCGACGCCGGTCGGGCCGGTGACGCCCAGGGGATCTTTGCCTACTGGCTCGCTCTGACTGTCGGTCATGGATCCATCATGGCAGGCGAGAACGCCTGGGCGAATCATGGCAGGCGAGAACGCCTGGGCGAATCATGGCAGGCGAGAACGCCTGGGCGAATCATGGCAGGCGAGATCCTTCCCATCGGGTCCACGGCGCCGTCGATCGTTGTTGGTGATCGACTTGACCTCGTGACCACTGAATCAGATATCATTGAAGTTCGGCTTCGGTGCACATGCCGTCGACTTCCCGCCTGTTTGGAAACGATTCCGCGGTGGTGAGTTGGCCGTGGCTCCGTGACGAAACTACTTTGGGCCAGTGACGTCCCGAATCGCCTGAACGCCATCTGAAGCCCGAGGCCGTAGCGCCTCTCGATCGGTACGTCGTCGTGTCGCCCGAAGCGGGTTGGTGGCTGGTTCAGGGTCCGACATCGATCGCCACGAGCGACAGGAGAGGTTGCTTGCCTACCACGCCCCAAGCCCAAGGACTCTACGACCCCTCGTTTGAGCACGACGCGTGCGGTGTGGCCTTCGTGGCTGATCTGCACGGTCGCCGGAGCAACGAGATCGTCCGTCAGGCTCTCGAGGCCCTAACCTGCCTGCAACACCGCGGTGCGACCAATGCGGAGCCCAATACCGGCGACGGCGCCGGCATCCTGCTCCAGATTCCGGACCGCTTCTATCAGGACCTCATGCCCGGCCTGCCCCCGGCCGGGCACTACGCCACCGGTATCGGCTTCCTCCCGAACGACGAGGGCCAGCGACACAAGATCATGCAGATGATCGACGAGATCATGGCTTCGGAAGGCCTGGCCGTGCTCGGGTGGCGGGAGGTGCCCGTCGACCCGTCCGGCCTGGGCCGGCAGGCGATCGACGTGATGCCGTCGTTCCATCAAATCTTCGTGGCCGGCAACGACGGCCAGTCCGGCCTCGAACTCGACCGCGAGGTCTACATCGCCCGCAAGCGCATCGAGCATGAATTGACCGATCTGACCGGCGATCAGGTCTATTTCGCCAGCCTGAGCTGCCGCACGATCGTCTACAAGGGAATGCTGACGACACCCCAGCTGAAGTCGTTCTTCCGCGATCTGTCCGATGACCGGATCGACAGCGCCCTCGGGCTCGTCCATTCCCGTTTCTCGACCAACACCTTCCCCTCCTGGCCGCTGGCCCACCCGTACCGGTTCCTGGCCCACAACGGCGAGATCAACACCGTGATGGGCAACCGCAACTGGATGAGGGCCCGGGAGACCCTGCTCTCCGCTGATCACTGGAGTGACCGGGTCCGTCGCATCTTCCCGATCTGCACTCCGAACGCCTCCGACACCGCCAGCCTCGACGAGGCGATCGAGCTGCTCCACCTCGGTGGTTATCCGATCCATCACGCGGTGTTGATGTGTATTCCCGAGGCCTGGGAGCGCAACGACGCGATGCCCGACAGTCTTCGGGCCTTCTACGACTTCTACTCGAGCGCCATGGAGCCGTGGGATGGCCCGGCGTCGGTCACGTTCACCGACGGCCACGTGGTCGGCGCCGTCCTCGACCGCAACGGCCTCCGACCCAGCCGCTACATCGTCACCGACGACGGGCTGGTGGTCATGGCGTCCGAAGTCGGGGTCATCGACGTCGACCCTGCAAAAATCGTCAGCAAGGGCCGGCTCGAGCCGGGCAAGATGTTCCTGGTCGACACCAACCTCGGCCGGATCGTTGGCGACGGCGAACTCATGGCCGCCCTCGCCGAGGAACACGACTACCGGGAATGGCTCACCGCCGGGCGCCTCCACATGTCGGACCTGCCCCAGCTGGTGGAGACCGACACCACCTGGCTTCCTCCCGAGGAGCTGATACCCGAGCAGGTGGCCAACGGCTACACGTTCGAGGAACTCGATCTGCTTGTCGATCCGATGGTCGTCAACGGCAAGGAGGCCATCGGTTCGATGGGGACCGACACCCCGCTGGCGGTGCTGTCGAACCGTCCCCGCCTTCTGTTCGACTACTTCAATCAGCTCTTCGCCCAGGTGACCAACCCGCCGCTCGACGCCATCCGGGAGGAACTGGTGACGAGTCACCGGGTGCTCCTCGGCGAGCAGGCCAACATTTTGAAGCCGGGC
>JAOUGG010000511.1 GCA_029857855.1 Acidimicrobiia bacterium
GACAGCGGAGCAAATCCCCCAGCTCCGTCTTCTCACCTGGGCGCTCGATCTCCTTCGTCGCCCTCCCGAGCAACGAACCAGCGGTCTCTACCTCGAGCTGATCCGAGCCGAGCTCCGACGCAGGACATCGCACCCGTAAACCTCGATGGCCGAGCCCGCGGCCCACGTCGGTGGTTTCAGAAGTGCACGTTGGTCTCATCGCCGGAGATCGACGACCTGCCCCCGCCGGTTGTGCCATTGCGATGGTCGATCACGTGATCGACCCTGGGCACGCGACGGTCGGCCGGATGGGAGGAGGGCGAGCCGAGCGCCGACTGCGGTCGCATGATCGATCGATCACCGTTCGTTCCGCTCTCGCGACGTTTACCCAATCGCGGCACCGACCGACCCGACGGGGAAACGGTGGACACCGATCGAGTCGACTCGACCAGCACCACCCCCGAAACGAGTCCGCCACCCCGGCGGACGAGGCCGACCGCGGTCTGTAGGTCGTCTCGACTCGACGTGTCGACTTCGGCCACCACCACCGTCTTGTCGACGTGGCGGCTCACGACTTCCGCATCACCGGAGGCCAGAATTGCCGGACTGTCGATGATCACGGCATCGAATCGGCTGCGGAGACCGTTCACCATTTTGGTGAACGACGAGTTGTGGACCGTCGGCGAGATATCCGGGTTGCCTCTGGGGATGATGCCGAGCCCGGGGACCATCGGGGAATCCCCGATCACCGAGGACAGCGGGTCGCCGGTGAGCACATCGAGCGTGCCGGGAGCCATGTCGAGGTCGAAAACCCGGTGGACCCCGCCGCTGTTGAGGTCGGCGTCGACCAACGCCGTCCTCCAACCACCGGCGGCCAGGGTGACCGCCAGGTTGACGGCGACATACGTTGCTCCCTCGCCGCCACGCAGGCCGACCACCTGGATGACCGTCGATCCACCGTTTGGCGTCACCGAACTGCTGGCGAGGACCCGGAAACGGTCGGCCACCTCCTCGCTGAGCAGTACCACCGGGCCGGTCGACGGCAGGTCGACCGGCCGGGGAACCCGACCGGAGAACTCGAGCTCGGGCGCGATCGGCAGCAGGTCGCCGCCGTCTCGAAGTCGACGATCGGAGACGTCTCGGAGCCAGACCAGACCCATTCCAATGAGGGTCCCCAGCACTCCCCACAACACCGTGGTGCGGAGGGGGCGGGGTGAGACCGGCTCGTCCGGCACGACGGCGGAACCGGCGACCGAGACGTCGCCGCTGGTGAGTATCGCCTCGTTCTCAAGAGAACGGAGAGCCGCCTCGGCGATCAGGAGTTCGTCGGCCAGAGCGGTCTGGCGCCGGCGGAGCGCCGGTTCCGTTTCCGACTGGACTGACGGCGACGGGATGGAGGCGGCCGGGCCGCTCGCGGCGCTGCCGGTCAGTTGCGCCAGCGCCCGGTCGACGACCTCGAGTTCTGCTTTCAGGTCATCGACGATCTGTTGCAGGGCGCCGATCCCATCGGCTAGATCCGCCCGGACAGCGGCTTGCCGCTGCTCGACGTAGCGTGCCGCGATCTCGTCGACCGCCTGGGCCGCCAGCGGGCCCGTAGAGGCGAGGACCTCCAGCTCCACCACATCGGTTCCCTCCACGGCCTGGGCCTTGAACTCGATGTCGGAGCCCAACCATCCGGTCACGTCGGCTTGGAACGCCCGGCCGTTCAGCAGCCTCTCCTCTGTTTGGACCTCCCGGTCGGCCACCTCGTTCGACCGGTCGCCGTCCAGGCGGTCCTCGGCCGCAGTCTGCTGGAACAACAGCGACGTGGACGCCTCGTAGCGCGACGGCTGCCGCGAGGAGAAGAAGTAGCCGGCGGCGGCCAACAGCAGTGGCGGCAGGATCAACCATGCCCAGTACCGGCGCAGCACCGGCAACAACCGACCCGGATCGAGAATCGACCGGTCGGCGGCGGTTGAGGTCGCAACGGGGCGACCGGCGGGTCTGAACAACGGTTTGTGTCTACGCATGCGGAGGAACGCCTTTGGTATGGCCGGGAACGATGGCGACGGCGAGTCGTATACTCGGCCGATGGGTCGATCGGTGGATTCGACGGAACACGGGGTGGACCGGGCATCCGTCGTGTTGTTCGTCAGCGATGAGCGAGGATGGCCGAGAACGTCCGGCTACCGCCGACGGACATCGCAGCTGCTGACCGCCGTGGCCGACATCGGGCCAACGACGTGGGTGGTCGCACCGCGGAACCGTCACGACGCGGGCGACCCGGTTGTGGTCCCCGCCGGGTTGGCCGATCGGGTGACGGTGCTCCATGTTCCCGCTCCGACGCGACCCCGATGGAAGACTGCGCTCCGATGGGTCACCACCGGTATGCCGTGGTCGCTGGCCGCCGGCGACTGGCGACCGGTCGATCGCCGGCTCGAGGAGCTGGCGGGCCATCGATTCGAGCTGATCTGGGCCATGGGGATCGATGCGCTCCTGGCGGTTCGTCGAGCCGATCTTCGAGCATCGGTGACCGTGGTCGACGCCGACCTCGAGAGCGTGAAGCTTCGGCGTCAGATCGAGCGAGGCGGTCCGACGAGTCGGTTGCGGCGAGCGATGGCGCTGGTCGACCAGCGCCGGTGGCGGCGGCTCGAGCATCGAACGGCGGCAACGGTCACCAGGTTCTCGGTCTGTTCGGACCAGGAGCGTCAGGTGCTCGGTGACAACGCCATGACAACACCCAACGGCTATCCCGTCATGCCGACCGGTCCGACCGCCCGCGAGGACGGCGATCCGGCGGTGCTGCTCTTCGTCGGCTCGCTCACCTATGCGCCCAATCTCGACGGACTCCGCTGGTTCACAACCGAGGTGCTGCCGGCGGTGCGAAGCCGCAGGCCCGACGTCGAGTTGCGAGTCGTCGGCTCCGGAGGGGAGGGCCTCGACTGGCTGGCCGCAGCGCCCGGCGTGACCATGGTCGGCCAGGTCGACGAACTCGATGGCGAGCTGCGACGGGCTTCCGCCGTCGTCGCTCCGATCCTCTGGGGGGCCGGAACGCGGATCAAGATTCTCGAGGCCTTCGCCCATCGGGTTCCGGTCATCTCCACCACAGTCGGGGCCGAGGGACTTGATGTCGGCCACGAACACGAGGTGATGCTGGCCGACGATCCGGCCCGATTCGCCGACGACTGTCTCCGCGTGCTGCAAGAGGGTGAGCTCCGGGAACGGTTGATCGAACGCGCCTACGAGACCTTCGTGGACCATTACGAGGAGTCCTCGATCCGTCACCGCCTCACCACCCGGTTGAACGAGTTGATCGACTCCGCCCGATCGACGTCGGCGACCAGCGTGCAGTAGACCGCGGCCAGTCGCCGGGCCACGGACTCCGTCGTGTGGGCCGTGGTCGCGATCTCCCGTCCACGCCGTCCCTCGGCCGTTCGGATTCCCTCGCTCTGCAGGCGGCTCACGATGGCATCGACCCAGGCCGCGGTGTCGTGCAGCGGCACGACGGCCCCCGCCCCCCGACCAACGGTTTCAGCCGATCCGCCGACTT
>JAOUGG010000512.1 GCA_029857855.1 Acidimicrobiia bacterium
CAACCAGCCCTCCCACGGTGACGCCGACCGCGATGCCGATGGCCAGACCCAAGGCCGCCCCCTTGATCGTCACCCACACATTGGCCAAGAACTCCCGGTCGGTGAGCAGCCGGGCGGTCTCGGCCAGGATGGCCGATGGGCGGGGGATCGATCCGACATCGATCAACCCCCCGGCCACAGCGATCTCCGCCAGCGCCAATACGCCGACAAGTCCCAGTGCCCCGCGGATCAGGGGCGCGCTCGACGGAAAGCGATCGTCGAGGTTCACCTGTCTAGTCTTCGGGATAGGCCACGAACGGGGTGACGTCGAAGGTCTCGGGTACCAGACCAACTTGAGCTGCCAGGTCGATCGACGGCTGGATGTTGGCCACCTCGGTGGTTGTACGGGGGACCGGCAAGAGCATCGTCTCCGCCAACTCGGCAGGAATCCCGGTGAACACCGGGATGAAGGCCCGCAGGCCGGCCTCATCCGCGGCGAACATCTCGTTGACCTCGACCCAGGCAAGTCGGGCACGACGGATCGTCTCCTCGTTCGCCTCGGCCCACGGGCCCAGGGCCACGAAGCCGCCGGTTGATCCGTTCTGGAAATCGCCGGCTAGCAGTTCGGGTTCGATTACCTTCAAACCGGAGGCCATGCCGACGCTGGTGATCGGCTCGTAGGCCGACATGGCGTCGACCGATCCCGCGGTGAGGGTGGCCACCATCTCGGGAATGGGAACGGTCACCAGGGTCACAGTGGAGAAATCGGCGCCGGCGGCTTCGAAGGCGGCGCGCAGCGCAACCTCGGTCAACGCTCCGGTCGTGTTCACCGCGATGGTCTTGCCCTCCAGGTCGTTGATGGTCTCGATGTCGGAGTCGGGAGCCACCATGATGTTGGCCGCTCCCGGCGGGAGCACGGCACCGTCCACCGCTACCACGAACGGAACCGCACCGGCGGCCCATCCCGGTGCCAGCGGGTGCCAAGCCGAGACGCCGACATCAGCCTCCCCGGTTCCTACCAATTGCGCGGCGTCGGGTCCGGATGCCGCCACCTCGATGGTGGATTCGATGCCGTTGGCGGCAAAGTAGCCGCAGCGGTGGGCGTACTCGACGCCGGCCACGTCGACGATGGGCAGCGTCACAATGCGCAGCGGCAACAGGTCGTCGGCCGGGGGTTCGGCGGACCGGCCGAGCGGACACTCGTCGTCGGCATCGCCTGCCGCGCGTCGGTGTCGTCGGCCGCTGCTTCGGTGTCGTCGGCGGTGTCGGCCGATTCGGATTCCTCAGTGTCGGATGTGTCGTCGGCTTGTTCGGTGGTGCTCTGGTTCGATTCGGCGTCGGAGTTGCTTGCCTCGTCGTTCGTTCCATCACCGCAGGCCGAGCCGAGAACGGCGACTCTGCACATTAGCCGATTGGCCAACCAGGGCGCAAGCGCGTTGGATCCAGGCCGTCGCTTGACGTCGTCGAGGCTCCGAACCTAGGATTAGCCAATCGGCCAACAGGCCGCCGACCGCCGACTGGCGGAACCATGGAAACGAACGCAACGATCCGGTGAAACGACCGGAGAAGGGGTCAAGGTGAAGGTACAGGTCAACAGGGAGCAGTGCCAAGGGCACAACCGGTGTTATGCCATCGCCCCGGAACTGTTCGACATCGACGATTATGGGACCGCCTTCGTCATCGGCGACGGAACCGTGCCTCCGGAGTTGCAGGACAAGGCCCGTCTGGCTGTCGACAACTGCCCGGAGTTCGCCATCGAGATCGACGAGTAGAGGTCGAGCACGAGCAGACGGCACGACCAGCGACCACGAAGGGACACTGCATGGATGAGCACGCACCGGTGGAGGACTGGGCCACCGATTACGACATCTTTGATCCTGAGTACATCGAGGATCCGACACCGGTATGGCGGGATCTCCGCCAGCGGTGCCCGATCGCCAGTACCGATCGCTGGCAGGGCTCGTACCTTCCGACCCGCTATCACGACATCCAGGCTTTGGCCAAGATGGTTCCCGAGCTCTCGTCCCGGGATCCGCTGGTGATAGCGGCCCCGCCGTGGACCGATCAGGATCCCGAGTTCCCCAACTACGGCACCAACGCCCCACCGATCAGCAGCGACCCGCCGGAGCACACCTGGATCCGGCGCCTGTTGTTGCCTCATTTCTCACCGAAGGTCATCGAGGATTACCGCCCGTACACCGAGGATCTGTGTCATCGACTCATCGACCGATTCATCGACACCGGGCGAGCCGACGGGGCTGTTGACTACGCCCAGCAGATCCCCCCACGGCTGATCGCCCATCTCCTGGGCATCGACGAATCCAGGGTCGACGAGTTCGTCGAGTGGGTCCGAGGCGTTCTCGAGATCGGACTCTCGCAGCCCGAGATTCGCAACAAGTACCGCGTCATCATCCGCGACTTTTTCAAAGAGCAGGTGGCCGATCGGCGGGAGAATCCGGCCGACGATCTCATCACGGCGCTCGTACAGGCTGAACACGACGGTGAGCCGCTGAGCAACGCCACGGTAGTCGGAATTTGCAACTTGATGCTGGTGGCCGGCATCGACACCACATGGAGTTCCATCGGGTCGGCCCTGTGGCATTTTGCCTCCCATCCCGAGGATCGTCGTCGACTGGCCGCCGATCCTGATCTGTTCCCCACCGCCATCGAGGAAATGCTTCGGGCCTACGCCCCGGTCACTATGGGGCGAGAGGTGCTGAACGAGGTCACCTACAACGGGGTGACGATGGAGCAGGGGGCCAAGGTGCTCATGAACTTTCCGGGAGCCAACCGGGACCCTGAGGTCTTCGATCGGCCTGACGAGGTCATCATCGACCGTGCCCGTAATCGCCATATCGCGTTCGGCTCCGGCATCCACCGATGCCTGGGCTCGAATCTGGCTCGACTGGAGATGGAGGTGTCGCTCAAGACCTGGTTCGATCGGATTCCGGAGTTCGAGCTGGATGAGGGACCGGTGGCCTGGGCCGGCGGCCAGGTTCGGGGTCCGCGGATTCTGCCCATTCGCTTTGATGCTCAGCGGCCCAGGTGAGCACCGCCGACCCGACTCCGGATCGAATCGAGGTCAGGGAGGCTTTGTTGACAGCCGCGGCCGAGCTTCTGGCCGAACGCGGCCCCGATGCCATCTCCGGGCGGGACATCGCCAGTCGAGCGGGTGTGAACTACGGACTACTCCACCACTACTTCGGGCCCAAGGCCGAGGTGCTGAGCGCGGCCATGGACCGGCTTCGGGCCGACTTCATCGCCGAGTTCATCGAGTCGAGGGACGGTGATCGGCTGGCTCCGATCCTCGACCTGCCCCAACCGCTGATCCGGGCCGTCACTTTCTCGGAACTGAGTAACAGTGGTGTCCTCAAGCCCAACGACGACTTCCCTGTCCTGCGCCGACAGCTGGCCGTGGTGGCCGACCGGCTCGATTCCCACCCGGACGACCCGGAGGTGCAGGCTCGAACTGCGGTCTGGGTGGCGGCCCAACTGGGCTGGGTGGTGTTCGAAGAGTTGCTGAC
>JAOUGG010000513.1 GCA_029857855.1 Acidimicrobiia bacterium
TCGCGGTGAGGGACCGGGGATCACTTGAGACGTGCCTGGCCATCGGCGCCGACCCGGCGAAGCTCCGGCTCGTGCCGGACGCCGTGTGGGTAAACGAACCCGAGGTTTTCGTTCCGGAGCCGCTTCGTCAGAACGAGGCCGCGACCCGTCCTGTCCGCATCGCGTTGAACCTCAACCGGGACATCGAAAATGGCTCCCAATGGGAGCCATTTCTTGATCTCCTTGAGGAGGCACTGCGGCTCGTTGCGGCCACGACACCAATCGAGTTGCACGCCCTGCCGATGCAGAGCCGATTCAAAGAGCATCACGATCTTCGGGTTCTCGAGGAGTTCCTGGCCCGCCTGCCCGAGGTCGCCTCGATTTTCCACGACACCGAACACCATGTGGACATCGGACGAATCATCGCCGATTGTGACGTTGTCGTCAGCGAACGGCTGCACGCCATCGTCATCGCCGCCATCCTGGGTCGGGCCACGGTGGCCCTGATGTACGACGTCAAGGTGCAGGAACTGGTCGAGCAGCTGGAGCTGGTTGATCGGGCCGTCGACATCAACACGACGTTCGACCCGGCCTCTCTGGCCGACATGATCGTGGGTGCGGTCGACGACGACGGGGGCGAAGGTCGACGGCTGGCGGCTCGAGCGGGCGAGCTCCGGTCCGACGCGTCACAGTACTTCGACGATGTGCGAGCCTGGGTGGAGGAGCCCTCCGCGGCCGGCTGGTCGATGGCACCACCGGCCTTGTCCGAGGTGTAATGGGTGCTGCGGGAGAGTCGGCGGGGTCTCACACGGCGGACCGGCCGAGCGATGAACCGTCCGCCGGCCTGTCTCGACGTCTCCGCAACCGGCTCGCTCCGCATCATCGCATCGCCATCGGGGTCGGAATCTTCTATTTCGTGGCCTCGTGGTGGATCTTCCGGGACGTCATCGTGGCGATCCCGGACATCTTGGCCGGGAAGCGGATCCTGGTCGGCGACGAACTGGTCCCGTTCTTCAATCCAACCAGCCAGCTCATCGAGCAGGCGAGGGGCGAGTACTCGCAGCTGACCAACGGCTACGAGTTCCGGGTTCGCTATTCGTTTCTCACCACGTGGCTACGCCATTATCAGGTGCTCCCGTTCGCCGTGCTCCTGGTGATCCCGGCCATCGTCACCAGTGCATACCTCACCACCTCGTGGTTCATGGCGAGGGTGTTCCGTTCCCTGTCGGCCCACGCCGTCTACCTCGGTGCGGCCTTCCCCACCGGTCTGATCTACATGATCATGATCTACGCCAAGGTCACCCATTTCTACACCCTGGTGTTGGGCTTGATGCTGATGTCGATCAGTGCCTTCGTCATGCTCGACGCTCTGCTGTTCCGCTCCGATCGGTGGATTCGGCGAATGGCCCTCTCCTGCCTGGTGACGCTGTTGAATCCGGCAGTCCACTACCTGATTCTGTTCGCTCTCTTCCTTTCGCTGACCACAGCGACCCTGCTCCTCGGAGAGCTGGCGCGCTGGCTCCGCCGGGGTGGACCACGACACCTGCGCCGAACGCTGCGATCCTGGCGAACCGGTCCAATCCGTGCACCGCTCGACCGAGGTTCGGACGGGGGTCGTTGGCACCGTCTGCTGGACACGACCACCGGTCGCTGCGTGGTGGCCATGGCCATGCTGGTCGGCATCGCCGTCATTCCCTACGGACTCTTCGTCAAGTTCATCGCCCTTCGGGGTATTCCGAATCTGTCGGAGACGGTCCCCGGCGACTACTACTTCATACGCGATGCCTCGGTGTCGCTGGTTCATGTGCTCTCGTGGGACCTGGCCGGGATCATGGACAAGATCCGGTTCGGTGACTACCTGGCAAAGGTGCCCCGGGTACCGAACATGCTCTACATGGTCCTCGTGTTCATTCCGGTGTTGGTTCACCCCGTCCGGCGGTCCCTGTTCACCAGCCGGGCCCATCGCCAGCTCTTCGGCGTGATCTACGTCAATGCCGGGTTCGCCATCTGGGCGACGGTCGGCTACGGCGAGCCGACGTGGCTTCCGACGTTCCACCGATCCCTGGCGGCGGTGACCCGAGCCCTTTACGCCACCGACTCATCGGCCGGCGACCTCACCCTGTCCATCAGCAGCACCATCGTCCAGGTTCTCCGCTTCCCCCACCGCTTCCAGCTGATCCTGTTCATGCTGGGTCCGCTGCTCATGGCCCTTCCGCTGGCGTGGGCTGCGGATCGTCTCCACGGCTACATCGGCGGACGGTCCGAGACCACAACGCTCGATGACCGGATCCGACCGTCGTATCTTGCGCTCGCCATTGCGCTCGGCACGGTGTTCTTCGTGCCTTTCCTCTCCAACACCCCCTACCGATCGGTGTACGGCTCGGGTGATTTCGACGGCTTCTTCAGCGCCTATCCGGTCGTCGAGCTGAAAGAGCTCAAGAACGCGCTCCAGGAGCTGCCGACGGGCAAAACCGTGGTGCTCCCGCCAACGGAAACGTCCAAACTGGTGATCGGCCCTGACGGCGTGCCCCACAAGTTCATCGATAAGTTCTACATCTACTACCTGGACGAACCGAGTTTCTACTACGGACTGACCGGCGACTCGGAGAACAAGTTCGAGTTCTTCCTGCTCCTCCGATCCCTCTACTACCAGCAGGATTGGTGGCTGAACATCGCCCGCGACATCGGTCTCGATTACATCGTTCTCAACAAGCAGATCGAGGACAATCGCGGTGTCGGCGCCGAATACCTGCCACGGCTCGAAACCTATCTGCGGGAACAGATCGAAGCCCAACCCGATTATGTGGACACGGTGTTCGAGAACAACAGCTTCGTTCTCTACCGGCTGACCGATCCGCCTCCGTCACGACGAGACATCCTCCTGTTCGACACGAGCTGGAAGGACTACCTCGACACGATCTACGCCCGGTTGAACCTGAGCCGCTGCTACGACTTCCAGTATCTGCCCCGCTATGACGGCGCCGCGAACGAGGGGGCGACGGTGCATCTTGTGGCCACCGATCGTGAGAGCGCCGCCGTCGACCTCTGGGCTCGAGACCACCTCGACCACTTCTTCGCGCCGAGTTCGAAGACCTTCGCCTTCAACCCCGATGTCATCTCGAGCGCCTACTACCTTTCGCCGATGTTCCGCCTCTACCTCTTCTTCTCCGACACCCGATGGAACCGTAACGAGATGATCACGCCCGGTCTGTTCGGAACCCTGACGGGGTCGTTCGTCGGCCTTCCGAGGTCAACCCAACTGAAGGTCTCGGTCGTCGCTCCCGAGGCGGACCGCTACCGTCTGCTCCTGCGTGCCTCGGCCACGGCGAACCGGCTTCACGTCCACAGCGGATCCGTCGATCTCGACGACGAGCTGGAACTGCGTTCGCCGGCCGACGCCCTCGAGCTGTACAACTCCTCGACCATCTACGAACCGGATCGACGTGCCACCGACGGCTCCCGCTACTCGTTGGCCGAGCTGGAGGAGCTCGTCCCGAGCGAGCTGGTTCCGGTGAACCTC
>JAOUGG010000514.1 GCA_029857855.1 Acidimicrobiia bacterium
GCTCTCAAAGACACCGACGGCGACATCCACAGAATGTGAGCCGAAACGAGGGCGATGATCTCCGGAGAACGCGGAGCCGACTCAGACGGCGTCGACCCCCGAATCGCCGGTTCGGATACGAACCATCGAATCGACCGGGGTCACCCAGACCTTGCCGTCGCCGATGACGCCGGTCTGGGCGCCTTGCTGGACGGCGTTGACGATCAGATCCACCATCTCCTCGCCGGCGACGATGTCGATGCGAATCTTGGGGACGAAATCGATTCGGTATTCGGCTCCCCGATAGGTCTCGGTGTGGCCTCCCTGTCGACCGAAGCCCTTGACCTCGGTCACGGTCATGGCGTTCACTCCCAGTTCGACCAGAGCGTCTTTTACTTCAGTAAGCCGATGGGGCTTGATGATCGCGGTTACGAGTTTCACGTGTGCGCTCCTAGGGTCAGATTCCGGCCGTGGCGGGAACCAGATCGGGGCCGTAGCCGGGGCTGCCATGTTCCTCGGTGTCGAGTCCGGCGACCTCTTCCTCGCGGGTGACCCGGAGGCCGATGGTGTTCTTGATGGCCATGAAGAGGATACCGCTGGTGACCACCACGAAGATGAAGTGAACGATAACCATGGTCAGCTGTGTGCTCATCTGACTGAAGCCGCCGCCGTAAAAGAGGCCGGCTTTCTCCCGGCCCAAGAAGGCGTCGTCGAACCGGGCGAAGAGCCCGATCGACAGAGTGCCCCAGGTGCCGCAGACACCGTGCACCGAGATGGCGCCGACCGGATCGTCGATCCGGAGGCGGTCGAAGAAGCGGACGGAGAAGACGACGAGCACGCCGGCCACCATGCCGATCAGGATCGAGACCGGTGAGGTCACCGCCCCGACCGGGGCGGTGATGGCGACCAGCCCGGCGAGCAGGCCATTGGCGGCCATGGAGACGTCGGGCTTGCCGTCGAGCAGCCAGACCGCAAGCATCGCCACGACGGCACCGGCACAACCGGCCAGAAGGGTCCGGACGGCGATCTGCATGACGAACTCGTCGGCGGCGAGCTCCGATCCGGGGTTGAAGCCGAACCAGCCGATGAACAGGATCATGGCGCCGAGCACCACGAAGGGGATGCTGTGGCCGGGGATGGCCCGTGGGGTGCCGTCGTCGGCGTACTTGCCGATGCGGGGCCCGAGGATGAGGGCTCCCATCATGGCGGCCCAGCCACCGGTGGCGTGGACGATGGTCGAGCCGGCGAAGTCCGAGAACGGTGTGTCGAGCTGGGCCAGCCAGCCGCCGCCCCAGGTCCAGCGGAGCACGATCGGGTAGATGAGCGCGGTGATCACGAACGAGTAGACGAAGTACGACTTGAACTTCGTGCGCTCGGCCATGGCCCCCGACACGATTGTGGCGGCGGTGGCGGCGAAGGCGGCCTGGAAGAAGAACGTGGTTGCGGTGGACAACCCTCCCTCCGCCGGAATCGCGTCGTCGAAGCCACTCATGAAGAAGCCGCCCCAACCGAACCAGCCGCCGAGCTGCTCACCGCCGGTGAAGGCGATACCGAACCCGAACAGGGCGAAGGCCAATACACCGGCCGACATGTCCATCAGGTTCTTCATCATGATGTTGGCGACGTTCTTGGCCCGGGTCAGCCCGGCCTCGACCAGCGCGAAGCCGGCCTGCATGAAGAACACCAGAACACCGGCGATGAAGACCCACAGGTTGTCGAGGATCACCGACGAGGCGACGCCGTCGGGGAGATCGGACTGGGCCGCGGCGGGCGATGCCCACAACGCCGAGACCGCGGCAACCGACAGAACGGCGAGCGCAAGACGCCCTCGACGTCGACGCGTCGACGGCCCGCTCACCGAAGTGGGCGGGTTGTCGGTCAGTCTGGAAGCAGAAGCTACAAAAGGTCTTTGAAATCGTGACGCGGCAGAGCCGACCATGAGTTCCTCCTACGGGGTGAGTTCGGGTGTTGTTCCACCGAATGGTTTGAGAATCGAGTCGATCCCACACTCACCCCGTTGTGCGCAGGGGATCTCCTCGGTTGCCAGAAACCGTAGGCCGCCTGTGTTTCGTGAACGTTTCCGGCCTGTTAACTCGTCGGCCCGGACCTCAGCCGACGGCCTCACGGTGGAGCAGCCGGAGGAAGTCGTAGACCTCCTGGCGGTCCTTGGTCCGTCGCAGTGGCGGGAGCGCGTTGATGAGGTCCCACCGGTAGCCGCGGCTGTTGGCCAGACGGGAATCGAGCACGGCGACGACCCCCCGGTCGTCGGAGCGACGGATGAGCCGCCCCGCGGCCTGTGCGAGGAGGATCTGAGCCCGGGGTAGATCGACCTCCCGAAACGCCCGCGCCCCGATTCGACCTCGCTGGGCTTCGAGCACCGGATCGTCGGGTCGGGGAAAGGGGATCCGGTCGATGGCCACGAGGGTCAGCGTCGACCCGGGTAGGTCGACCCCCTGCCAGAACGACATCGTGGCCGCCAACACCGCGCTCGGGTCGTCCTGGAAACGCTGGATCAACGCCGATTTCGATCCCTCTCCCTGAACCAAAACCGGTACGTCGAGTTCGTCCCGCAGCCTCTCCGCGGCCTCGGTCATGGCCGAATAACTCGTGAACAGGGCCAGGGCCCGACCACCGGCCGCCTTGATCAGACCGATCAGTTCGTCCTGCACGGCCGACCGGAAGTCGGGGTTCTTGGGGGGTGGGAGATCGGTGGGGCAGTAGAGGAGGCCGAGTTGGGCGTAGTCGAACGGTGAGCCGACCCGGAGCACCTCGTGGTCCGAGTCGAGCCCGAGACGGGCGCCGAAGCCGTCGGCAAGGGTGGCGCTCGTCATCACCACCGTATGGTCGGGCCACAGGTGCTCGTCGAGGAGAGGTCCGAGCTCCAGGGGAGTGAGGCGCAGAACGGGGTTGTTGATCGTGCCGTCGACCCAGACGACATCGGTGGGGCCCGACTCGAGCAGCGTGTCGATGTCGTTGACGAGCCGGGTGGCGACGAGAGTTGTCCGCTCGATCCGGGCGGCGACGTTGCTGCCCTCGGTGGCGTCGAGCTTGCGGAGCTCCGCCAGCACCCGCTCGGTGCGGTCGCGGGCGAGCACGATGATGCTCGTGAGGTCGAGGTCGATCTCGACGGAACGTCCGAGCATGGTGGTGAGGGCGCTGTCGAACTCGTCGGCGGAGCGGTTGAGCCCGTCGGACAGGGCCTCGTCGGTCAGGATCGACCGGACCCGCCTCGCCATGGCCCGCAGCCGGCCGCCGCCGAGCTCGGTGCCGCACGTGGCGCCCAGGATGTCGGGAAACTGATGGGCCTCGTCGAACACCACGATCTCGTGATCGCCCAGCAGCGCACCGCCGCTCGAGATGTTGAGGCCGTAGTAGTGCTGGTTGGTGACGATGATGTCGGCTGCGAACGCCTCCTGCCGGGCCGCCTCCGAATAGCACAGGTCACCCGACGGGCAGCGGCCGGCGCCCGGGCATTCGTCGCCGGTGACGCTGACCGCACGCCAGAC
>JAOUGG010000515.1 GCA_029857855.1 Acidimicrobiia bacterium
CCGGCACGGTTCGCGGGATCAGCTATCGGGAGTTCACCCAGCACTTTCCCCGACCCGGGTGGGTCGAGCACGATCTCGACGAGATCTGGGCCGGTATTCAAACGGTCATCGCCGAACTCGCCGAGATGGTGCCGGAGCCGATTGTCGCCATCGGCATCACCAATCAGCGGGAGACAGTCGCCGCCTGGAGCCGCTCGACCGGCGAACCCAGGCATCGCGCCATCGTGTGGCAGGATCGCCGTACGGCCGCCGTGTGTGATCGGCTGACCGAAGACGGGCACCTACCCCTCGTCCGGTCGACAACGGGCCTGGTTCTCGACCCGTACTTCTCCGGCACCAAATTCGCTTGGCTGCTGACCGAGGGAGGGGTGACGGCCGACGATGACCTGGCGCTCGGAACGATCGACTCGTGGCTCATCTGGAAGCTGACCGGCGGCGAGGCCCACGTCACCGAGCCTTCCAACGCGTCGCGGACGCTGCTGTTCGACATCCGCGAGTTGACGTGGTCCGCCGAACTCGGTGATGTGCTCGGCGTTCCGCTCGGCGCCCTGCCGGAGGTCCGGCCGTCGAGCGGTCGATTCGGGGTGACCACCGACTCCACGGCGCTGGGCGCGGGAATCCCGATCTCCGGGGTCGCCGGCGACCAGCAGGCGGCGCTGTTCGGCCAGGCCTGTTTCGAACCGGGCATGACGAAGAACACCTACGGCACCGGCAGCTTCGTGTTGATGAACGTCGGTTCGAAGTGCCCCGAACCGGTCGACGGCTTGCTGACGACGGTGGCCTGGACCCTCGGGCCGGACCAGCCTGCGACCTACGCCTACGAAGGCGCCATCTTCGTGACCGGAGCGGCCATCCAGTGGCTACGGGACGGGCTTGGCATCATCGAGGACGCGGCGGAGATCGGGCCTTTGGCGGCCAGTGTCGAGAGCTCCGGCGACGTGTATTTCGTGCCTGGATTCGTCGGGTTGGGCAGCCCTTGGTGGGACGCCTACGCCCGGGGAACGATCGTCGGCCTCACCAGGGGAACCGGGCGGGCCGAGCTGGCCCGGGCCACCGTGGAGTCGATGGTGTACCAGACCCGCGATGTGGTCGATGCCATGAGCCGGGCGTCAGGTCAGACGTTGACCGAACTCCGGGTCGACGGCGGCGCGTCGGTCATGGACCTCCTGCTGCAGCTCCAAGCCGATCAGGTCGGTGTGCCCGTCGCTCGGCCGAGTTCACAGGAGTTGACCGCCTTGGGAGCCGCCTATCTGGCCGGGCTCGCCGAGTCGTTTTGGGACTCGCCGGCCACGGTGTCGGAACGATGGCAGGCGGCCGAGACGTTCACGCCGAACGCCGACCGCACGGTGGCCGACGCCGGTTACCGTCGCTGGCTGCAGGCGGTCGAGCGCTCGCGGGGATGGGCTGTCGACCAGTAACCCATCCAGCGGGCTCACTCCCCAGGCGTCGTTCTACACCGCAAGATCGGGCAGCGCCCGGCGCAGATTGCGGATGGCCTGGCTGGTCCGCTGCTCGTTCTCGATCAGGGCGAACCGCACATGGCCCTCGCCCCCCGGGCCGAACCCCACGCCGGGCGACGTGGCCACGTCGGCGTTCTCGACCAGGTAGGAGCTGAACTCGAGCGACGACATGTGCCGGTACGGCTCCGGAATCGGCGCCCACACGAACATCGTGCCCTTCGGTCGGGGGATGTCCCAACCGATCCGGGACAAGCCGTCGCAGAGGGTGTTGCGGCGGCTCTGATAGATGTCCTTCACCAGCTTCGGATGCTCGGAGGCCTCGTTGAGGGTGACAGTCGCCGCGATCTGGATGGGCTGGAAGGCGCCGTAGTCGAGGTAGCTCTTGAGCTTCGTCAAGGCGGCGATGACCTCCGGGTTGCCAACGAGAAATGCCAGACGCCAACCGGCCATCGAGAACGACTTGGTCATCGAGTACAGCTCGACGCAGCAGTCCTTCGCTCCGGGGACCTGCAGGATCGAGGGCGGGTCGTAGCCGTCGAATCCCAGATCGGCGTAGGCGTTGTCGTGGACGACGATGACGTCGCGTTCCTTGGCGAACTCGACCACCCGCCGGAAGAAGTCGACGTCCACGCAGACGGTGGTGGGGTTGTGGGGAAAGGAGATCACGAGCGTGCGGGGCTTCGGCCACGAATACTCCCATGCCCGCTCCAGGTTCGCGATGAACTCGTCGCCCTCTGCCAGTGCGACCTCGCGGATGGCTGCTCCGGCGAAGATCGGGCCCCAGATGTGGATCGGGTACGACGGTGCCGGCACCAGGCAGGCGTCGCCGGGCTGCAGCAGGACCCACATGAGGTGCGTGAACCCCTCCTTGGCCCCGATGACGTTGATGACCTCCGACTCGGGGTCGAGGTCGACGTCGAACCGGCGCTTGTACATCGCCGCCGCGGCCTCCCGCAACTTGGGGATGCCTCGACTCGACGAGTACCGGTGGTTGCGGGGCAGCCTGGCCGCGTCGGTCAGCTTGGTGATGGCGATATCAGGCGACGGCAGGTCGGGGTTGCCGAAGCCGAAGTCGATGACGTCGTTGCCGGCTCGTCGGGCGTCGACCTTCAACTCGTTGATGATCGAGAACACGTACGGCGGGAGCTGGTTGATGCGCCGGAATTCCATGGATCGAGCCTAGCGCGGCTCCCCCGGCTCGATTGGCCGTTCGCTCAACCGTTGATGACGAAATCCCGGGCTCGCAGGGCGGCGCCGACGGCGCCGGCCTCGGGGCCGAAGTCGGCGGCGACGATCGGGACGACAGGCCGGTGGTCGCCACCCACCACGGTCTCGGTGATCTGTTGGGAGACGCCGTCGATGAAGCCATCGGCGATCGCCGACAGACCACCACCCAGGACCACGATGCTCGGATCCAGGAGCGCAATCAGGCTGCCGATGCCCTGGGCGATCCACCACGAGAACCGTTCGAGCATCTCGACGGCGTCCGGATCGCCGCTCGAGTAGGCACTCGACACGTGTTCTCCCCGAACGGCGGCGGGATCGCCACCGGCGGCGGCCAGAATCGCCTGTCCCCTCCCCTCGGAGATGACATCCCGGGCGATGTTGGCCAGGCCCGCGCCGGAGGCCACCGACTCCCAGCAGCCCGTGCGCCCGCAGGCGCAGCGGTGACCGAATCGGTCGATGAGCATGTGACCGGGCTCCCCGGCGAAGCCGTTGGCGCCTCGCAGAACCTGTCCGCCGACGATCAGTCCCCCACCAATGCCGGTTCCCTGCGTGATGACGACCGCATGGTCATGGCCGCGGGCCGCTCCCAGTCGGTGTTCGGTGAGTGCGGTCAGGTAACCGTCGTTCTCAGCCACGGCGGGCACCGGGAACCGGCGCATCAGATCGCCGGCGATGTCGAGGCCGAGCACGCCCTGCACGTTCGGACCGTAGTGCAGCACCCCGGCGTGATCGACGAGCCCGGGCACGCCGACGCCGACACCGGCCACATCGGGCACAGTGTCCAGCAGATTCCCG
>JAOUGG010000516.1 GCA_029857855.1 Acidimicrobiia bacterium
CGGCGGGCCATCGCCAACTCCGGCGACGAGTTCTTCGCCCTCCGGCCCTACGTCGTCGGCGACGAGCTGAAGCGGGTCAATTGGCGGGCCTCGGCCCATTTCGACGACCTGATCGTCCGCCAGGACGAGCGACCTCGAACCGGCCGGGTCACCGTGCTGCTCGATAGGCGGTCAGAGGTCTACGACGAACCCGGTTTCGAGCGGGCCGTGTCCACCGCACTCAGCGCCCTCTACGCCGGCTTCCGTGGCGGGGACTCCCTCCGCTTCCTCACCACCGCCGGGGCCACCGTCACCGACATTCGGACCCGGTCGGAGCTGGAGGCGGTCGACGAGCAGCTGGCGCTGATCGACGTCTCCCCAAACGCCTCCCTGCCCCGCAGTCTCGATCAGCTCGGTCGGGTGACGAGAGGCGGCACACTGGTCGTGATCACCGGGTTCGTCTCGCCGGAGATCGAGCAGGCCCTTGGCCGAGCCAAAAAGAGTTTTGGGCTGCTGATTCCGATCTCGTGCCAGCGACCTCGCCACGAACCGGCACCCTGGCTGATCGTGCACGACTCCGATGAAACGCTGGCCGAGAAGTGGTCGGGCGCTCTGGCCCGGCGTCGAGGATCCGAGGCCAAGGCCGTCGCCGTCGCCGCGTACGGCCGCCGGGCGTCGGAGGCGTCCCGGCCGAACGGCTCGGGCAGTGGAAACGGTGCCGGCGGCAACGGGGCTGCATCGGCATCGCGCCCGCCCCGAGACGGGGCGGGCGACCAGGGCTCCGGCTCCGACAACGGCGGCATCTCGCCCGGTCCGGGAGGAACACCATGAACCGAGACACCAACCCGCCAATCTGGCTCGAGGCCGCCGCCGCCCTCCTGGTGCCCGCTGCGGCCGTCGGGTTCAGCAGGGTCTTCGAGCTGAGCGACACGGTCTTCCCCATCATCGGGGCGGCGCTGGTCTCATCGGCCATCGCCATCATGTGCCGCCGCCTGCGGCTGCCCCTGCTGGTGACTGCGATGATCTCGCTCGGACTGCTGTCCCTTCTCGTCATGAACCGCTACGCCCCGGGAACGGCTCGCTCCGCCGTCGTACCGACGGGCGAAACGGTGACCGCCCTTCGGGCCGTGGTCGACCAGTTGGTGATCAGCTTCCAGGAGTTGAAATCGCCCGTCCCGGCGGTACCCGCGTTCGTCGCCGCCTCCATGGTCGGCGCCTGGATCATGGCCTTTCTCACCGACTGGGGGGCTATGCGGCTTCGTTTGGCGTTCGAGCCGGTGTTTCCCAGTGGCCTGCTGTTCATCTTCACCTCCATACCGCCGGTGTCGGCCGGTCAGAATCGCATCACGTCGACCTTCATCTACGCGGCGGCCATCGCCGTGTGGGCCGTGGCCCAGCGGGTCTACAAGCTGATGCAGGAGGACCTGTGGCTACCGAACCACGAGCGACGCGGCCCATTCGCCGTCGGTCGGCTGGGATCGGCGCTCGCCGCAATGGCCGTGATCGCGGGCACGATCGTGGGGGCCAACCTCCCCTGGGCCGACGCCGAGCCGGTGTACAGCTTCAGCCCCCAGCAGGATCCGACCCGGGTGGTCGTGAGCCCGTTCGTCAACATCAGGAACCGCCTCGTCGAACAGGCCAACGTGGAGCTCTTCACGGTCACGGCCGAGGAACCCAGCTACTGGCGGATCGCCGGTCTCGACACGTTCGAGGACGACATCTGGAAGGTGGCCGGGAACTTCTCCCCCGAGGACGGCGACCTGCCCGGACAGGACCTCGGCGGCAACCGCACCGAGCTGGTTCAATCCATCAACATCGAGGCTCTGGCCGCCATCTGGCTCCCGGCCGCCTTCGCTCCGGCAAGAATCGACGAGGCCAGCACCGAGGTCACCTGGAACAGCGAGACCAGTTCGCTGACGGTGGCGAACGACGTACCCGACAGCGACGGGGTCACCTATACGGTCGTGTCCAAGGTGCCGGCGTTCTCGGCCGACGAGCTACGGGCCGCCCCCAACGACATCCCCGACGAGATCACCGAGCGGTATCTCGACGTGCCGGCCGAGATCTCGCCCACCATGCTGAGCCTCGCCCGAGACCTCACCGCCGACTCCACCAATCGCTACGACCAGATGCGGGCGCTTCAGGACCACTTCCGAGAGTACCGCTACGAGGTCCAGCTCGGCCCACGAGGAGACGACCCGATCGAGACCTTCCTCGCCGAGCGTCAGGGTTTCTGCCAGCAGTTCGCCGGCACCTTCGCGCTGATGGCCCGGTCGCTCGGCGTACCCAGCCGCGTGGCCACCGGCTTCACCTGGGGAGACCAAGGGGTCGATGAACAGGGTCGGACGGTCTACACGGTCACCGGTCGCCACACGCACGCCTGGCCGGAGATCTACTTCCAGGGTCTCGGATGGGTGCCGTTCGAACCGACGCCCGGGCGCGGCCTGCCTGGGGCCTCCCCCTACTCGGGCCACACCCCGGCCCAGGACTCGAACACCCAACCGTCCCTGGAGGAGCTGCCGACGCCGCCGATCGACCCCAACGTCGTCCGCCCCGACTCCGGGCTCGAGGAAAACCTCAACGATCCGGTCGGTGGCGGGGTCGGAGCCGAGCAACCGCCGATCTGGCAGCGGATCGACCTGCGGTATCTCCTGATTCCGGTTACGCTGCTCGGCTACGTCGCAGCCGTCCTCGGGCTCCAGACGCTCCGACGACGGCGACGTCGAGCGCGGTCGACAGCACCGGATCAGGAGGTCACCACCTTCTGGACCGAGGCGGTCGAGGCGATCGAACTCGGCTTCGACGCAAGACGTCGACCGTCGGAGACGAGAACCGAGTTCGCCGGGCGTCTCTGCGACAGCAGCGTGCCGGGCGGACCCCTGATGCAACAGCTGGCCGAACTCTCCACAGCGGCCAGGTTCCATCCGTCCTCGGTCACCACCGACCAGGCACAACAGGCTTCGGTCCTGGCGAGCGAGGTGGAGTCGACGATGGGCGAACACGTGCCGATCCAGACCCAGATCCTTCGCCGCCTCGACCCGCGCCGCTGGCTCTCCTCCGTCGCCGCCCGAGCCACCCGATCGACGCGAACCATTACCGCCGAGCGGCAGACCAGCCATCCCCAGTCGACCGATCAGCATGATCTGATAGACGTCAGCTGACAACCGTGGCGCGGCCCTGCGCGGCTCACGCGATCACGAGGGCATGGCGGCGGGTCTCGGCTCAGTCGAGGTCGGGCTCGTCGGCCCGATCCGGGTCCTCGTGGACCTGAGTGGGGTTCGCGGCCCGGAACGCCCGGGTGAACTGATTGATCCCGGCCTTGCCCATCAGGCGGAGGTTGCGCTCGAATCCGACCGCCGCCGCCATCATCACCAGGAACCCGACGAACGCCAGGAGGTAGTGGATCGGCAGCGTTGCGACCATGGCCACGGTACCGGCCACGAACCAGAGGATCGACCATTTCAACGAGCCGAGAGCATGGCGATAGACGGTCGTCTCGCCG
>JAOUGG010000517.1 GCA_029857855.1 Acidimicrobiia bacterium
GCTGTGCAGGATGGAGCGGTACTCCTCCGGAAGCTCGGCGCTGACGGCGGCCAGTTCCCGGGTCGACAGCGGGTGGAAGGCCATCACGATGTGCAGCTTGGCGTCGGGGTTTGTCGCTGCGAGTTCGATGGCGGCGGTCACGGCCTTCGTGCCGTGCTCGGTGCCGTCGGTTCCAACCACGATGTTGGTGAACAGGGGTTGTGCTGGTTTGTCGGTCATGGGTTGTCCCTCACATTCCTCAGAGGCTGCCGTCGTGATGTCGGGCCATCGTGGCGCCGACGAGAGTGGTGATCCCGATGACGATCAACACCAGCGGGCCGATGAAGCGGAAGTGGCCGAACTCGAAGCTCCACTGACCGGACGCTTCGAGGACGAACGCGATGCCGAGTCCGGTGAACAGAAGCCCGGCCATCAGGCTGCCGATGTCGAGATTCCCGTTGTTCATGTGATCACCTCGTTCATCTGTTGACCTCGATCGACCCTGCGCCGATTTCGAGGGTCAGCGCCAATCCGGGGCCGTCGCCGGTGTAGTCATCGTCGCGGTGTTCCTGGTCGAGTCCAACCCCCTCGACCTTGTCGTCGAACAGGATGATCTCCCCGGCGCCGCTCTTGGCCTCGATGTCGACGGGCAGGTCGGCGGGCAGGACGACGTTGAGATTGCCCGCTCCGACGCTGACCCGGACGTCCCTGGCCTCGGCGAGGTCGAGTTCGGACAGGTCGAGGACGAGATCACCGATGCCGACCTCGTACTGGTCGTCGAGATCCGAAGCCCGGCTCACTGTGTGATGCCGCTCGCCGAGACCGCCGCGAACCGCCTCCGATGGCGCCACGGCGGCGATCGCCACGAGCAGCGTGAGGATTGTGCCGAAGGCGATCAGGCCGGGGTGCGGTCTGCGCAGGCTGCCGATGATCAGCGCCACGCCGACGAGCGTCAACAGCGCCGGCAACACCAGGGCCGCTCGAAGCTCGATGACATCACCCAGGTCGAGCAGCCAGGCGGCGCCGAGGAGAACGAGGACGAGGCCGACCGTCGTGGCCCCCCACGATGACGTTATGCCGCCCGGATCGGCTGGGCGCTCACCGACCGGGCGCGGGGGTGCCGGCGGCGACGGGGCGGTCATGATCTGATCCTCTTCGTTGCGCTGTAGTAGATCATGCCGATGCCGACGCCGATCAGGGCCAAGGGCCAGACGATCCGGTCGAACCAGGGGACGACGGCGTCGGCGAGAAGGGCGGAGCCCATCACCAGCAGCAGGATGCCGAAGATGACCGCACCGTTGTTGGTTTGGTGTCCGGCGACCACCGGATCACCGTCGGTCTCCTCGCCGATGGCGATCCAGGCAATGATGTAGAGGAGTACACCGACCCCGGAACTGAGCGCCAGGAAGATGAAGCCGAGCCTGAACCAGAGAGGGTCGATGCCGACGGCCGCCCCCAGGCCTCCGCAGACTCCGCCCAGGACCTTGTCGGTTTTGGATCGGCGAATCCGCAATGTGCCTCCCGGCGCCGGGCGGGTGGTGGGCGGCGGTTCGGGGGCGGCGATGTCGGGGGCGCCGATCGGATCACCGACATCCTCAGGAGCCAGCCCTTCCGCAGGCGGGTGATTCTGAGTGTTCATGCCCGTACTGTGCGCCGCGATCGAGGTCGACGGTAGGGCATTACGACCCTACTTGTGACGAACGGCATATCGGGACGGGGTCGGGTCGTAACCGGCGTCATTTCGAGGTTCTCGGGCCGCCGCGCCGCGCGATAACTACAATCGTGTAATTCCGAGCGCGTGACTCTCGTCACTTGGAGGTGTGTTACGTGTCCGTAATGTGGTTAGCGTTTCCAGCTGGCAGACAAGCAATGCGCTCATCTGAACGAGCGCTGAAACGTACCGTTTGTTAGTCCCGACGGCGGGTCGGGCAAGGAGTCAACACCGACATGGTAGGAAACTCGTATTCACCCTCTCCTTCTTCGCGTGCTCAAAAGGCGTTCGAAGGGGCAAAGGACCGAATCCAAGACGCATGGGAACAGCGCAGGCCACTTCGCCCTGAGACAGTGCGCAGGGCCGGCTTGTTGGCGATCGTCGCTGCTGCGGCGGCCGCTCTGCTGATCATTCCCCAACCCGACAATGACCCGGCGGCTGAGGCGTACGCCCTCCAGGCGCTGGCTGAACCAAGCTCGGACGGTGAGCCCCAGGGCCTCACCGAGCCGACCTACGAAGTGGCCGACCAGCCACTCGAAACCAATGAGCTGGAGAACTGGTCCGCTCTCGATTCCGACGCGGCGGCGGCTTTCGAGCTGTCGATGTTCCGTCGCCGGACCGAGACGACCAACGCGCCGGCCACGACCGAAGCTCCGACCACCGCTGCTCCGGCCACTGTGCCTCCGACCACGAAGGCACCGGTGACAACGACCACCGCTCCGACCACAGCGTCGGAGCCCGAGACCACCGAGGCCACCAAGGTCGAGACGTCGAACGAGGAGCAGTCTGCCGCTCCTGCCGCCGACGCCGCTACTGCGGAGAAGGCCTCGGAAACAACCGAAACCAGCGCAACCACGCCGACCACGGTGGCGGAGACGACCACCACGGCACCGCCGACGACGGCCGCACCGACAACGGCTGCGCCGACGACGGCGGCCAACAACGGTTACGTCAACGCTGGACACGGCGTGTACGTCCCCCCGATCCTGCTCGAGATTCGACGCTGCGAATCGGGAGGCAACTACAACGCGGCCAATCCCTACTCGTCGGCCCGGGGAGCGTATCAGTTCCTCACCGGCAGCTGGGCGGCCTACGGCCATGCGGCTCGCTACGGCGTGTCACAGGCCCACCTGGCCACCAACGCCCAGCAGGACGAGGCGGCCCTGATCACCTGGCAGCGCGACGGAACCCGTCCCTGGGCGGCCAGCCGCAACTGCTGGGGGTAAACCGCTCATCGGTTGATACAACCCTGCTCGTAACCCAGGAGAGGGTGCACGCACAGTCCCGGATCAATGATCCGGGACTGCTGCATCTTTTTCCGACCGGTCGGACAGATGGCTGCTCACCCCGATGGCGATCCCGCCACCGGTGGCGAAGGCCAATACCACCCACCAGAACGGAAAGCCGCCTGCATCGTCGTCGACGGCGGGCAGCTCATCGGGTGCCGCAGCATCCTCGTCGATGGCGGCGGTCGACGTGGTCGGTGCCGTCGTGGTTGACGAGGTGGTCGACGAGGTGGTGGTCGAGCTGTCCAGTGTGGACGATGTGGACGATTCCAACGAGGTTGTCGGGGCCTCGGTCGCGGGCGCTGCGGTTGTGGCCGGGGCGGCCGTCGTCGGTGCCGCCGTGGTTGGTGCGGCCGTCGTGGGCGCCTGGGTCGTCGGGGCCCGAGTGCTGGTCGGGCGAGCCGTCGTGTAGTGGGCGGCGTCCTCGTCGGTGAAGGTCTCGGTGACGTCGAAGTTGTAGGCCGTGACCCGGCCGGCGCTGGCGTAAGTGATTCCCATATC
>JAOUGG010000518.1 GCA_029857855.1 Acidimicrobiia bacterium
CGGCGGCGGTGATGGTGTTCGGGGGGAGCACTCGAACGCTCGTCGACGGCAACTACATTCACGACACCTGGGCCGACAGCATCCACTTCACCGACGGGGCCGACGGTGCCTGGGTCTGGAACAACATCATCGCCACGGCGTCACGGGCGGGGGGAGACGACGGCATCGCCTGCGTGACCTACGGCTCCGGGCCGAGGTGCCGAAACATGGAGTGGTGGGACAACCTCCACCTCGGTGGCGAGTGGGGCCGCGGTCTCGCCGTCGTGGGAGGCGAGGACATCGCCATCCACGACAACACCATCTGCCGGACGGCCGCCGCCGGGATACTCGTGGCCTCCGAAGGGTCCTACGACACACCGGGGAGCGAACGAATCCAGATCGACGACAACGTGATCATCGGCGCCGGCCGTGTCGTGCCCCATGCCGGTATCCTCCTCAGCGGCTTGAGCGGTGCGCTGTCCGACATCGTCGTCCGGGACAACGTCGTCGCCGACAGCACCACGGGTCAGCCGTTCCGGGTCGAGGGTGACGTCAACGGGGTGGATCACCGCGGCACGACCGTCGAGCGACCCGAGGGCACGGTGTGCCCTGAGCCGGCCGATCTCGATGTGCGGCCGAAGGACACCTCGGTGCTGGCCACCCGGGACAGCTCGTTCGTCGACGAGGAGCACCGGCGTGGTCTCTACCGGCTGCTGGTGCGGCAGGCACCTGACGGGGACCATGGTTTCGAACAGCAATTCGAGTACGTGGCCGCGGATCGTGGAGCCGAAATCAGCGGACTGTTACGCCTGGCCAACGTGACGGTCAGCCGGTTCGACGGCGCCGGTGGGGCCGACGGGTCGGCGGCCTCACCTGATCTGCTCCTCGTCCGCTCGGCGCAACCACTGACCCTGCCCGACGGGCTCGAGACGGTCTCTTTCGAGGATCTGCGCCGGCTGGCCGCCGACCAGCCTGCACTCTGGGCCGCCCTCGACGAACGATGACCGGATCAGCCGACCGTGATCGTGACCGTTGCGGTGTCGCACCGGCCGGCGTCGTCGCAGATGCGATATCGGATCCGGTCGACACCGGTGAAGCCGTCGGCCGGTCGATAATGGAGGTGATCGTCGTGCACCTTGTAGCTCTTGGCGTTCGCCGGCCCGGCTGTGATCGACAGTGTGTTCTCATCGAGGGGGGCGTCTCCCGGCGCATCGTTGGCGAGGACCTCGGGTTTGGCTTCCTTCCCCTCGTCGACGGCCAGCCGGTCATCGACCGCCACCGGACCCGACCACCTGGTCGTGGTGGTGGTTGGCGCTGTGGTCGAGGTCGTCGAGGATGTCGGCGGGGTGGCGATCGAGGAACGTCGCACCGCTTCGGCAGCGGCGGTGGTCGTGGAGATCGCGGAGGACCGGCTCGTTGTGACGGAGATCGTGGTCGGGGCGTTCGTCGTTGTCGAGGACGGGCCAGGGCGACTGGTGGTCGTCGAGCTCGTGAAGGCACGGTTGCTCGATGAGGAGTCCGGGGACGACCCGGCGACGGTCGTGGCCATGATGCCGGCCACCGAAGTCGACGTGAACGGCGACACGACGCCGGAGCCGGACAGCCCGCCCGTCGCTCGACCGGGTTCCGTGGCCGGGCTCCGAGGGCTTGTCGACGCCGGCGACGGACCGATCGTGTCCGGGACGTCGGCGGCGGACCCGCCTCCGTCCGAGGCGGTGAGATCCGCCGATCCCTCGGCCGACACGGTGCCGTACCGGAATCCGAGGCCGAGCGCCAGGGCGGCCAGGCACACGGCGAGGATGGTCAGCCAGAGCCAGCCCTGCCAACCAAGCCGATGGTCTGTTTCTCGTCCCACCTCCGACCAGTGCTGTCGGAGGTCTCGTTGATACAGAAGGTCTCGAGAGGTGCGTTCGGTCGTGATTCGGGCCGTGATTCAGGCCGTGATTCAGGCCGTGATTCGAGAAATGAGCTCTTTCCCACCGAGGGCTGGCGGCTGTTGCTGCCCGACGTCTCGCCGACACGCGTCGTGGCGTTGGGCGACGGGTCGACCGCGGCGACGGCCCGGCGGCTCTGGCCCGGGGCGGACACCGGTCGAGCCGACGATCGCCCGGTCGATCTCGTGGTGGCCGACTCGCCCGATGCCGCCACCCTGGCCGCGGTCGCCGAGCTTCTCGACCCGACGACAACCGCCTACCTGGAGTTCGACTGGCCCCGCCATCGATCATACGGTGCTCTCCGCCACCGACTCGGTCGGGCCGGTCTTCCCGTGACGACCCTCTATTCCATCAGTCCCGGCCGCCACCGCTGGGCCGCCACCTGGTGGATCCCGGTGGACAGCCCCCGGGCGGCACGGTTCATCGCCGCTCAGCTCACACCGTCTGGTTCACGCTCGGCGAATCCCGTTGATCGTCTTCGAAGGCACCTCTTGACCCGCTGGCAGCGGAACCCTGACCCGGTGGCCCGCCGGCCGTGGTTGTTGCACCCGAGCCGAAGGCAGCGCCTCGGTGTCGTGATCGGCGGACCCCGCATCGGTGACTCCGGTGAACGGACGACGGCGACGATCATGAAGATCGGAGGAAGCTCCACCGACCAACCGATCCTCTTCGAGTTCGGCCTCCGCCCCGGACCGGTGTCGGGCGCGTCCACCGGCCCGGCCGGAGAGCCCGATGTCGTCATCAAGGTTCCGCAGCGGGCCGAGGAGATCGAGGCCAGTCGCCGCGAAGCCGAGGTCCTGACCAACCTGGCGAGGCTCGACCCGCCGGTTTCGCTGATCCCCCGGGCGGTCGACCCCCGACGCTACCGGGCGGCCGGGCTCCAAGCCTTCGGTCAGACGTACGCCTCCGGACGGCCAATGGCCGTGGTCGCGACCCCCGAAGCGTTGCCCGAACATGCGGCCGCCGTCGGTGACTGGCTGCTCGACCTGGCTGGCAGGACCGCCCGACCCGCCGATCCGGAGCGGGTGGGGGCGACGCTTCACCGCCGGATGGTCGAGCTCGAAGGCAGCCTGAGCGCCCTGCCGGACGGGGCCGAAATGAGTCGGGCGCTGGCCGCGGCCGCCGGTGACATCGACCGGTCCGTGGCTGTACACCGGCACAACGATCTCGGACCATGGAACGTCCAGGTCACCGCCACGGGGAGGATCACGGTCATCGACTGGGCCGACGCCACCACCGACGGCATCCCCGCGTGCGACTTCATCCACTTCCTTGCCCATCTCGGATTCTGCGCCCATGACGCCTACGGTCCCGGCCGCCGGGAACGGCTGACCGCTGAGCTCGTCGATCCGAGCACACCGCTCGGTCGCTTTGTCTGGCGGGCGACGGCCGATCACGTCGTCCGAGTCGGTCTGACAGCGGAGCAAATCCCCCAGCTCCGTCTTCTCACCTGGGCGCTCGATCTCCTTCGTCGCCCTCCCGAGCAACGAACCAGCGGTCTCTACCTCGAGCTGATCCGAGCCGAGCTCCGACGCAGGACGTCGCACCCGTAAAACCTCGAT
>JAOUGG010000519.1 GCA_029857855.1 Acidimicrobiia bacterium
AGGTGCTTAACCGAACCGATCTACCGGTGGTGATCGTGCGCAAGGCGATGAATCATCCGGGACGACTGCCGGGGGTGTTCGCCCAGGCTCTCGTCCCGATTGCAGGGAGTCCGTCCTCACAGGCGGCGCTCGAGTTGGCGGCCAACCTGTCGTCGAACCTCGGGACCCACCTGTTGCTGAGCCACGTCGTGTATCGGCCCCGGAGCGGCACCGGTCCCGGGTCGCTGTTCGACCGGTTCCGGGCATCGGCATTCGCGCAGGACGACGGCGTGGCGGGCGGGCTCCTCGCCGAGGCCCTCCGGTATGCGATGGAGACGAGGGCCACCGCGGACACCGAGGTGCGCTTCGCCGGATCGCCGGCCGTGGAGATCGTGAAACGGGCCAACGCCATCGAGGCCGATCTGGTGGTCATCGGGGCCCAGGTTCGTCGCGTTCCCGACAGCCGACCGAGCCTCGGGCCAAACGTCGAGCACGTGCTCGAGCACTGCCCGCAGACGGTCGTGGTGGTCGTGATGCCCGATCGGCGATCGGGCTGAGGTCCCGCCTGAATCCCGGCGGACTCAGGTCAGGCCGAACCGACGATGTCGAGGATCTCCGGACCGAAGCGGGTCAGCTTGGCCGGGCGGAGGTCGGTCACGGTGGCCAGGCGGCTCATCGTCGCCGGCCGATGATCGGCAACCGCGCGCAGAGCCCGGTCCGACACGATCACATGGGCTGGAACCTGGGCGGCCCGGGCCTTGCGCTCCCGCCACCTGCGAAGCGCGGCGTAGATCTCGTCGGCTCCAACCGGCGTAGCGGGTTCGTCGGCCGGGCCCCGGCCACTGTCGATCGCCTCGCGGGAGCGGGCGATGTGGGACCGCCAGTCGGGGGTGATGCTCGATCCGCCGACCTTCGTGATGGCGGCGGCCAGGCGGGCGACGATCGGGGCCGGATCACGGCCCACCGACTTGGTGCCGAACGTCCGCTTCGCCGACCACGACAGATTGAGCGACTGCTCCGCCCTTGTGAGCGCCACGTAGAGGAGGCGCATCTCCTCGCCCAGCTGCGCCCGGGTGGTGGCGTAGACGATCGGTACGAAGCCATCCTCGAGTCCGGCGACGTGCACCACGGGCCACTCGAGCCCTTTGGCGCCGTGGAAGGTGACGAGGTCGACGGCCTCGTCGTCGCCCTCGACGTCGCTCCCGTTGACCGTGGTGAGCCAGGCCAGAAACCCCGGACCGGTCGGAACCGGTTCGGTCGTGAGGTAGTCGTGAATGAGGCGGCTCAGGGCGGCCAGATTGGCGTGCCGTTCGAGCTGCCCGGCGGCTGGAACGGTGGCGACCGGCTCGCCGTCGCTGCCGGAGCCGGAGCCCGAATCGGAGTCGGGTGCGATGCGGGGCTCCTCGGCCAGTTGCTGGTCGAGCTCCTCGAGTTGCTGGACGAGGTCGATGCCCTGGCGGCCGATGGCGCCGAGCACCGCCTTGACCTCGGGGCTGCCGAGCGGCCCCGGTCCGGATCGAACCCGGCTCGGTATCCGCAGCGCGGAGAGTTCCTGTTCGATGATGGCCAGCTGGGCGTTGGTGCGAACCAGTACGGCCTGCTGGGAGTACCGGTAGCCGCCCGCATTGGCGAGGCGCACCGCCTCGGCGATACCGACCGCCTCGGCCCGGTCGGAGTCGTAGCGGGTGAGGGTGGGGGCAGGCCCGTCGTGCCGATGGCCGATCAGCGTGGAATCCTCAACCGGTGTGCCGCCGGGTGCCGTGAACCCGGGAGCGGCCTCGAGCACCGTGTCGGCCAGGCCAAGCACCTGCGGAGTCGACCGGTAGTTGTCACGCAGGTTGACGGTGGTGATGCCGTCGGCTCCGATCATCGAGTTCATCAAGTCGGGATCGGCGCCGTTCCAGGCGTAGATCGACTGGCGGGGATCGCCGACGATGAACAGGTCGTCACGGTCGCCCAGCCATTCGCTCAGCAGGGCGTGCTGGAGCGGGTTGACGTCCTGGAACTCGTCGACGTAGAAGTGCCGATGCCGCCACCGCACGGCGGCGCCGTAGTCGGGATCGGCCCGAAGGTCACGGATCGCCAGCTCCAGGAGATCGTCGAAGTCGACGACACGCTTGCGGCGCTTCTCCTTCTGGTAGTCGACCATCAACTCGGCGATGAACTCCGGGGCCGCCGGCGGAACCCGACCCGCGGCGTGGGCCTCCGCGCCGTAGTCGTCGGGCTCGATCAACCGGGCCCGGGCCCACTCGATCTCGGCCACGACGTCGGTCAGCTCGACACCGGCCGGTGGTCGGCAGATGCGGGCGACGAATCGGATCTTGCTGTTGATCAGAGTCGGGGGAACGGTGCGACGCTCGTCCCACCGTTGGCGGAGCTGGCTGAGGGCGAAGCTGTGGAACGTGCCGGCCGGGACCCGATCGCGCAAACCGAGTTGCCGCTGGCGGTCACGCAGCTCGATGGCGGCCTTGCGGGTGAAGGTCAGGGCGAGCACCCGGTTCGGGTCGGTTTCACCCCGGGCGATACGCCAGGCGATCCGCCTGGTCAGCACCCTTGTCTTGCCCGACCCGGCCCCGGCGATGACCAGCACCCGCCCGGTTGGCGCGGTGACCGCACGGATCTGAGCCTGGTTCAGGCCGTCGAGGAGCTTGTCGGGGGCCATGCCGGCGAGGGTAGGGGCCGTTGATCGAGTTGGCACATCGACAAATCTAGTCGGGCGGGGTGACGGCCAGAGTTCCGGTGGTGTCGGGGTCGATCCGCCGGGCAGCTTCGCCACCCGCTCCTCGAGCTTCTCCCGGTCCCAGTCGGAGGTGGTCTCCTCGATCTGACGGCGCAGTCGGCGATCCGCGCCTGCACCTTCTCGCTCGATCCGAAGACGCCCACGATCGTGGTCGATTCCTTGTCGACGACGACCTTTGCCGCCCGGCCAAGATCATCGAGCGAGAAGCCCTCGAGCGTTCGCCCGAGGTCCTCGGACAGAACCATGCCACCGGTCAGGATGGCGATGTCCTCCATCATCGCCCGCCGTCACTCGCCGAAGCCGGGTGCCTTGACCGCAACGACGGACAATGTCCCCCGAAGCTTGTTGACCACCAGCGTCGCCAACGCCTCGGACTCGATGTTCTCAGCGATGATCAGCAGCGGCTGATGAGCCATGAACCGCGGCATCGAGCAGCGGGACCAGCCTGTTCATGGTTGAGATCTTCTTGTCGTGGAGCAGGATGGCCGGCCCGTCTCCATGCCCGCGTTCGAGACCCCGTTTATCCCGACCGCCGACGTGCCGGCCACCACGTTGCGGATCAACTCGTCGGCCCGCCCGGAGCTGGCCTCGGATGTTCGACCCGGTCGGCCAGCGCCGGTCCCATGAGGTCGGCGATCGAGTGGCGCCGGATGATGTCGGAGGGCGAGATGATGCCGAGCACGAGCCCGTCTTCCACGACAAGGGCTCTGGGCTTTCCGTCCCGCCCGCCGGCGAGCCCGGCAATCACT
>JAOUGG010000520.1 GCA_029857855.1 Acidimicrobiia bacterium
CGCCCACCGAGGCGGGAAGACCGTGGCCCCCGAGAACACGCTGGCGGCGTTCACCGCCGCGGTCGCATCGGGTTATACCCACCTCGAAACGGATGTCCACCTCACGTCCGACGGGGTCCTGGTGGCGTTCCACGACGACACCCTCGATCGAGTGGCCGGACACGAGGCCAGGATCCGGGATCTGACGGTGGCCGAGGTGCAGGACGTCGAAATCGGTGCCGGCCATCGCATACCCCGTATGGAGGAGCTCTTCGAGGCGTTCCCGGATTCCTACTTCAACATCGATCCGAAGTCCGACGAGGCGGTGGAGCCGCTGGCGGAGTTGATCGAGCGTTTCGGAGCGGTGGATCGGGTCTGTATCGGCTCGTTCTCCGATTCCCGGATCAGCCGTGCTCGTGCCCTTCTGGGCGATCGATTGTGCACGTCACCGGGACCGAACGGGGCATTGAAGGTCGTGGCGGCGGCGGTCCTGTGGCCCCGCTGGTCCTCGCCCTACGGTTGCCTCCAAATCCCGGTCGAGGCCTACGGAATGCGTCTCGATCGCTCCTGGCTGATCGGCCGCATTCAGCGGCTCGGAATGCAGGTCCATTTCTGGACGATCAACGAGGCGCGCGAAATGGAACGTCTTCTCGACGCCGGAGCCGATGCGCTCATCACCGACGCCACCGACGTGCTGGTGGAGGTCCTGGCCGCTCGGGGACATTCGGTTGGCCACGACGAAAGCGGCGACAGGGCATGAACACCACTTGGCATGAAGGTCCCCGTCTCGAGCCGGCGAGACGAGCGGCAAGGGGTATGGTCTGCACCGTCGACCACCTTGCATCCGGCGCCGGTGTGGGCGTCCTGGCCGACGGCGGCACGGCGGCCGACGCCGCGGTCGCATCCTCGGCGGTGCTGGCCGTCACCACCCAGCACATGTGCGGGATGGGCGGCGACCTGTGGGCGCTCGTTCACGCCGAGTCCGGGCCTCCCGACACACTCAACGCCTCAGGCCGAGCAGGTTCGGGCTCCGATTCGGCGGCGTTGCGATCCGAGGGGTTCGAGGCGATGCCCTTCCGGGGCGATCTGCGGTCGGTGCCCGTTCCGGGTTGTGTCGACGGCTGGATGGCCCTCCACGAGCGTCGTGGCCGTCTCCCGCTCGAGCGGATCCTGGCTCCGGCGATCGAGCTGGCCGAACAGGGATTCGCCCCGACGACTCTTCTGGAAGCCGCAATCGACCGGGTCCTCGACGTCGAGGGCGCCGACGACTATCGCCGCTACCGGTCCGAAGGAGGACTCATCACCCGCCCCGGCCTCGGTCGCTCGCTGCGGGCCATCGCCGCTGAGGGCCGAGAGGGATGGTACGGGGGCGAGTTCGGTGAGCGGCTGCTCGCCATGGGCGACGGCCTGTACCAACCGGCCGATCTGCGTCGCCCCGCCGCCGATTGGGTCGAGCCGGTCGGCGTGCCCGTCTGGGATCACACCTTTTGGACAGTGCCGGCCAATTCGCAGGGTTATCTGACCGCGTTGGCCGCCGCCCTGGTCGCCGGGCTCGACGATCCCCCGGCATCGGCCGACGATCCCGCCTGGGCCCATGCGCTCATCGAGGCTTCGAAACAGGCGGCCTTCGACCGGGCCTCGGTGCTGTACGAGGGCGCCGATCTCACCCCGCTGTTCGCCACCGAGGCGCTTGCCGAACGGCGGCGGCGGATCGACCCCGATCGGGCGTCGACGGTCAGCCCACCGGTGGCCGGTGGTGGCACGATCTACCTCTGTGTCGTCGACGGCGACGGCATGGGTGTCAGCCTGATGCAATCGAACGCAGCCGGGTTCGGCGCCCACATCGCCGTACCGGAAGTGGGCGTCTTCCTGCACAACCGGGGTATCGGTTTCTCGCTCGAACCGGGGCACCCGGCCGAGCTGGCACCGGGGCGGCGGCCGCCCAGCACCTTGTGCCCGGCGCTCGTCACCAAATCCGACGACAGCCTGCGGATGGTGCTGGGGACCATGGGAGGCGACGGCCAACCACAGGTGGTGCTGCAAATGCTCTCACGCATTCTGCAGGCCGGTGAGGCGGTCGATCATGCGCTCTCCGCTCCTCGGTTCACGCTCACGGTTCCCGACGCACTCGGCTTCGACACCTGGGCCAAGGCCGCCGAGATCACGGTCGCCGTCGAGCGTGGCAACCCGTGGGAACACGGTCTCGCCGCCCGCGGCCATGCGGTCAGCCCGAGGCCCTGGGGTCAGGGCCTCTTCGGGCACGCCCACCTGATCGACGTCGATGGGCCGCGACTACTCGGCGTCGCCGAACCTCGGGCACTGGCCTCAGCCGCCGTCGGGAGATAGGGCAGGCCACCTCACCCCACGGGGCGACCTCCGTCACCGGCTCATCTCTCAGCGGAGATACGGGCAGTGGCGACAGCCGCAGTCGCAGCACCACCCTCGATCCCGCAGCGACACCGCCGTCATCACGAAGAGGCCCGCCTCCGGATCGAGGTAGCCGGGTTCGCCGGCTTCGACGGCGAGACGATGGGCGGCCATGGCTTCGGCGTAGCCGGGACGGGAGGCGTCGAAACGATCGCTTCCCGGTTCGGTCAGCCAATCGGGCCGCAGCCGGTCGAAAGTCGCCATCGGTGCCCCATCCTACGGTTCAGCGCCCCGGACCGGCTCGAGACTGTCCTGTGGACAAGTCTCGAAATCCACAGGCTTACCCCTCTAGCACCCCACAAGCATGGCGGGTTAGGTTGAACACTGTCATCTCAAACACTGTCATCTCGAAACTCTGTCATCTGGAACACTGTCATCTGGAACACTGTCATCTGGAACACTGTCATCTGGAACACTGTCATCTGGAACACTGTCAGCAAGACGACGGAACCGACACACGGAGCCAACGGCAACGAACCAACGTTTCGCACCGGGGATTCAGGAAGAAAGGATCGGATCATGGCCCAGTTCGCCATCACCCTCAACGACCAGACCACCGACTTCGTCGACGGGGCCGATGCCTATCAACAGGAGGGTCCGCTGACCACCTTCTTCGCCTTCACCGACGACCGACGCGTCATCGACTCGTGGAGCATCAGGTTGGCCAGCTACCGGACGTCGGACATCTCCGCCATTCGCCGCAACGCACCTTTGGCCGCAGCCGTTTGATCGTCAGCCGACGGCGGTGGCGGCCGCCGACATCGCATGTCGCACAAGCGACACCATGGAGTCCCGCACCGCCGCCCGATTCCGGGCGTCGGTGACGACCACCGGCACGTGGTCGGGTACGTCGAGGGCCTCCCGGACGTCGTCCGGGTGGTGGCGGAGAATGCCGTCGAATGCGTTGATGGCCACGATGAACGGAACCTCGGTCTGTTCCATGTAGTCGACGGCGGGGAAGCAGTCGTCGAGGCGGTTGGTGTCGACCAGCACCACGGCGCCGATTGCACCTCGCACCAGTTCATCCCACATGAAGTGGAAGC